>DEPD01000090.1:0-10371 GCA_002358575.1 Lachnospiraceae bacterium UBA3401
CGAAGGCTGAACTGTTACAAGCAATATTAAATTTTCAGAGAATTGTTGTGTTTTCCACAGTTTTGGTATAAGATAAGTATATCTGTGAAATAGATTTCTGCATGAATGGTTTTGGATATTCATATAGTTAATATAAGTTTATATAAAGTATTTTTTGCTTATAGGAATTGTTCAGATTTAATTTGAAAAGATATTATTAGAATTGTTTGTTCTAGTGCGGCAGGAATCGATTCAGGAAGAGCTGTGGACGAATTAAGTGCATGAAAAAGAAAGGTTAGCAGACATGAAAAAACGAGCATTAGCGCTTTTTATGGCGGTGATTCTTGCCCTGCAACTGACAGGGTGCAATGCAAGGAAAGAGGAAGGCAATATTACGGCCTCCAACAGGACACAGAGCAGTATTAAAGAGCTGTTCAACAATGCGAAAAAGGATAAAAAACATACAGAAAAGACAACGGCTGACGAGAAGGAGTTACAGGATGAGGAACTTGCAGACAAGATTCTGGAGGGGGAAAAGACTGAAGAGGAAGAAGATGTCCGCTATCAAGATGATTATTATGAATATGTAAATCAGAATTTGCTCTCGAAGATTGAGCTTTCAGCTACAGATGCACACTGGGATTGGTTTAGTGAGTTAAATGCCGTTGTGAGTAGTGAGATGGAGGACATAATTGAGGAGCTGGCAAATGATGGAAAAACTTATGAGCGGGGCAGTTCGGAGCAGAAAATTAAGGACATGTACGAATGTGTGACAAATATGGAAAACCGCAATGAGACAGGGCTTGGACCATTGAAGCCGCATATGGACAGCATTCGGAACGCTTCGACAATAGAGGAATATGTGGATGCGCTGGCGCAGTTGAGCGGTGAGTTTGGATTTAGCAGTATTGTTGGCGGATATAGTATTATGCAGGATAAGGCGGATTCCAGTGAGTATGCAGTGTATATGATGTATGCGGACACCCTGATTGGAAAGGAATATATTGAGGGGGAAAACACGCAGGAATACGTGGATATGTATCTGGATTATGTCAATGATATGTTGATGGAATTTGGCATGACTGCAAATGAGGCGGCACAGAGCACGGATTCTATTGAAGAGTTGCTGCGGGATATCTGTGCATCATCACTGACAACAGAACAGAAATATGACCCTGCACTCACCTATAATGTGTATACACAAGATGACTTGCAACATCTTTTCACAAATGTTGATGTGCCTAAAATGCTTGAGACGCTTCATGTGGACGGCCAAGATAAATATATTGTGATGGATGTGGAACAGGCAAAAAAAATCAATTCGTTGCTGGTGGAGGAAAATCTGCAAGCACTGAAGGATTATTCAACCTTTGTAATGCTCAACGACACGGCAAAATATGCTAATGCGACCTATGCAAAACTCAGTGATGATATGAAAAATGCGTTGTATGGCATCACTGAGAGTTGGGGCGATGAAAAAACCTGGAAAAAACTGACGCAGGAGATGCTGCCATGGGATTTTGGTATGATCTATGTCAAAGAACACTTTTCAGCCAAGGACAAAGAAGCAGTGGAGATGATGATTGCTCAGATTTTGAAGGAGTATGAGACAATTATCAATCGTCAAGAGTGGATGAGTGAGGCCACGAAAAAAAAGGCAATTCGCAAGCTTGAGACAATGCAAGTTAAGATTGGCTATCCAGATCGATGGCCGGCTGCACGCGATATGATGCAGGTGACCCCGATTTCAGAGGGAGGAAGCCTGCTGTCCAATATGTTGGTGAGTATGCAGGTTGCAATTGATGATAGTCTAAACAAACTTGGAACAAAAGTTGACCGATCAGAGTGGGAGGTGACACCACAGACCATCAATGCAATGTATGATCCTTTAAATAATGAAATTATCTTTCCAGCGGCAATTTTGCAGGCGCCATTTTACGACAGTGACAATAGCTATGGGGCCAATCTGGGAGGGATTGGATTTGTTATTGCGCACGAGGTTAGCCATGCATTTGATTCCAGCGGTGCATTGTATGATGAATATGGCAATTACAATGTCTGGTGGACAGAGGAGGAGATGGCAGAGTACAAAAGAATGTCGCAGTCGATCATTGATTATTACAGCAATTATGAGATGATGGGTGTCAAGGTCAATGGGGATTTGACCCTGATGGAAAATATTGCGGATTTAGGGGCAATGACTTGTATTTCTTCGATTATAGGAAATGATGCAAAAGCGCTTGACGAGGCATTTGGGCAGATGACATACAACTGGGCAAGTGAGGATACGGCAAGTTTTATGATGTATCTTTTAAACACCGATACGCATTCGCCTAATAAAGTGCGAGTCAATGCAGTTTTAAGTTCCTGTGATGCCTTTTACAAAATTTACGATATCAAGGAGACAGATGGTATGTATGTGGCGCCGGAGGATCGAGTTGGCATCTGGAAATAATAGAAGTGATGGGGAAAAGGGTATGAGAAAAACGAAGGAAATGCGAATAAAGATAACTGGAGCGCTGTTGGTTGCCGTGATTGCGGCAACCTCAGCGCAGACAGCAGGGGGAAATTTTTCACTGCAAAGGACCTATGCGGCGGAGTTTACTGTTACGCAGAGCAAAGCAGTGCTTTACAGTAATGATAAGACAAAAGTATATAAACGACCTGATATTAATTCGGGCGTTGTGACTGTGATAGCAAAGGATCTTCCTGTTGATGTAACTGGAATTACTTCTAATGGATGGTTCCAGATTTCACTCAATGGCACATACTATGTGCCAGGAGATGGTTTGGTTTCTCCTAATACAGGCGGGGTTGGCGTTGTAATTGGCTCAGATATCTTAGCATTGACCAGAGGGACATTTTCTTTTTTTGATAATTCAGAACTGAAAGACTTTGACCTAGATGATGTTGTGGATATGGATGCAAATACCTATATTAAATATTTAGATTCTTTCTTGATGGGATATGCGCTGCAAGATTTTTGCATTCTACAAGACAATGGTCGATATTTGAAAGATACCTATGAAAATGAAGCAAAATTGGACAAGAATGTAGCAGCAATAACGATGCAGGCATATCTTATTAATTATAGAAATCGGTATCTAAGCAATAGTATTTCTGGACCATTTCGGAATGAAAAAGAACTAAAGCTTGCGTTGAATCGGGCAATTCGTTATCATATTAATAAGTTTGAAACTGTCTTTAAAAGCACAGGGATTGGAAGCGACGAGAGCAGGGCAAAAAAGACGCTGGAAAGTGTAGTAAATGAAATAAAGGCGGAACAAGGCGTTTCATTTACCTATCACATGGAGTATAGCACTTACAAGGAGAAGAACGGAAAAGAAGGAAAAGCCTGGATTATAGAGTTTACCAAAAAGGATTAGTAGCAATGAACAGAGATGAACATGTTGTGATTGCAGACAGTGATGGATATTTTTATTGCAGGGCAGTGGATTGCAAGTTAAATTATAAAAAGGAGCAGCAAGTCTGCGGGCGCGGGTGTCCTTGTTTTACAGACAGGACGCTAAGCGCTCAGGGGTGTTTTGCGTGCTGTTATGAAGAAAAGGGATTGGCGGAAAAACCAGCCCTTTTTCCGTCTGTTGCGGGAATGAATATACAGCTTTACCGGGCATATACATACGCTGCCAATGCGCACGCGGGACAACTTAGAAAGAAAACAGAGATTCCATACATTGCACATATTATTACCACTATGAATTATGCAATAGAACTGACAGAGGATATAGCGGTATTGCAGGCAGCGATTTTGCATGACACCGTTGAAGATACTTGTGTGACGCTCGACGATTTAAAAAAAGAGTTTGGGGATAGGGTTGCCTGTCTTGTAGAGACAGAAACGGAAAATAAACGCCGCAATATACCTGCCTCGCAGACATGGGAGATTCGCAAGAGAGAGACGATTGAGCATTTAAAAAGAGCTTCTCTTGACACAAAAGTGATTGTTCTTGCGGACAAGACTGCGAATTTGGAATCGATTGTAAAGGAACAGCGCCATATAAGCGGCAGTATCTGGACAAAATTTAATCAGCCGGACAAAACAAAACAGGAATGGTATTTTCGCTCTGTCAGGGAACAGTTGACAGAATTTGAGCATACAAGCGTTATGAAAGCGTTTGACAGCTATCTTAAGAATTTATTTTGAGATAGGAAAAATTTTGATGAAATAATTTTTATCAGGCGGAGGCGATTTGCGTGGTGCGTCAGACAACTTTGACTGATCTTAGTATTGATTATCTGGTGAAACATAATTTTGAGCTTTCTATGGAAGCTGTTGACAATATATTGTATGAATGGGATTGGAAGGCAGAGCGCGCTGATTTAACATTATATGCAGCCGATCCCATTCAATTGGTTGCGTTATATATGATTCGTGATGACTGGGTATCAGAAGTAGCGTTTCCAGAGTGCGTAGAGGCATTATTTTAGCAATGTAGGAGAGGGGGAGACAGCAGGATGGGGGGAGTGGATGAACAGAATCCTATTGACTACGAAGGAAAACCTACTACTGTGATAGTAGATGCTGCAAATACATATAGATATGCGGTTTATAAATTGGTACAGTGGGGATATCTGGTTTCGTATGTTCAGGATTCCGCTGATTGTAGTGGTTCCTGTGAATGGCTTGCAGAAAAAGATGGAAAAACATACTCCGCAAAGAATCCTCTTCGGTTGCTGGGCTTTGTCACAATTGTACAAGAGTATGGAGAGAATTGGAGGCACAGTGATGTAGCACAGTTTTTTTCTATGAAACCTATATCACAAGAACTAGATGATATGGAACTGATATCAGGATATATTCTTGATCCAGATCAAATTGAAGGTACTGACGAAAAGGAATGAAGATGAAAAAAGTAAAACAAAAAACGTATGATTTTAGAAACAATTTATATCTTTCCGTTTTTGTGGGTGTCTGTCAATCGAAGGAAATGCTTGAGCGGTATTTACAGCAGTATTTGAATTTGCTGGAGATGGATTGTATTGGCTCTCAGTTTGGGATTGATTTTCATATTAACTATTATGATGATGAATATTATACTGCGATTGTAAATTCGCAGATGTCAAACGATATTGATGAGATTTTTGCGGATGCGGCAGTGTTTGATTTGAATTTATTGAAAAAAGATTATCCGAATCCTTTTGATAGAGAATATAATACAGTTATTATCATTGGCAGAATGAAGTATGAAGGTGAAATTCAGGAAATTCAAAATGACGAGTTTGGATCGTTTCAATTTTTGGGGACTTATCCAGAACAACTGCCAAACAAGATAACAGATCATGCAAAAATGTATCCATATGCAATTAATAAATTAGTTGATTGGGGGTACAGCATTTCCTTAACAAGTGAAACTGGGTGGGATGAGAAGGACTATTTTCGGTGGAATGCAGAAAAAGAAGGAAAGACGTTTACGGCACTTGATCCTTTGCGCCTATTGGGAATTGTAACGATTGTGCGGGAGTATGGGGATGCGTGGGATCGTGTGGAAATGCTTCATGCGCTATCCATAAAACCTGTTAAGAAAGAAAAATAGGTTACAGAGGAGCTGTCGAAAAATGAACATAAAAGATTTGTCCTTAAAAAATTTATTGGATGAAGATTACACTTTTGAACTAGATTTTAACTATGCAGATGTTCCTGGAAGTGCAGAATTGTATGGATTTGACAGTGTGATTTTGTATAGAAAAAAGGATAAGAAAGATGTCTCTGTAGTGCGGTTTCATGCGATTTTAAACTATGATAAGAAACTATTTTATATCGCGAATAAATTGATTGCTGATATGGGATTTGATATCAAAATGGGCGATCCTCTTAGTAAAATGATTAAAAAATATGGAAATCCAACTTTTGTATATTATCATGAGGAGAATTATGAGAGATACTATTGGCGATATCCAAGTGATTTTTATGATTATAATGATATTTTTTACATTGTGCATTATCATTATCTGCTTTCGCCTGATTTACTTGTCTGCTTTGGTGTACCGAAAAGTGACAAGCGGATAACAGATTTGGAAATCGTCAATGACCGGAAGATGATCGCGGAAATAATGGAAGCAAGAAGGGAAATAAAAGAGTCTACAAAACAAATGTATCAGCCCAAAGAATGCCTCCGTTTTCTAAAACAAAAAATAGAGAATCAAAAAATTACAGGAATAACGTCTAAAAATATTCGCTTTATTAAGATGGAGATAGAAAACTGTTGTATAGAAGGAATGGACACAGAGGATATTTGCGCGCGCGAATGCCTTTTTCGGAATGTGACATTTGACAATCATTTTAAAATAGGCTGGATCTCGATAGAACAATGCCAATTTATTAATTGTGTTTTTCATGATATATTTGAAGAAAATTATGTACAATTAAGTGATAATTTGTTTCAGAATTGTCTGTTTGAAGGAAACTGCATGGAAAAAGAAGAAGGGATATTCAATGCGAATCGAAATCAATTTTTTGACTGTATATTCAGAGAAATTAGATGGAATGGCGAGGGTGTTTTCTTCTCGTCAGAAATAAAAGGGGGAAAGATGGAACATATTTTTTATAAGACAAATGATATTTCGTGCAGTAAATTTTCAGATATACAGATGGAACAGGTGGAAGTAGAGTTTGAGGAAGATGGAATTGGATTGTTCGATAATCGATACAATGCTGTTACATTTTGTAACGTAACAATAAAAGGTTCTGTGGAAGATACGCAGTTTGTGAATTGCGATACAAGTGGGTTGTTCTTACAAGATTGATTGAAAAACGAAATACCAGAATCAATTCATTTGGAGGGGAAAATAGAGAATGAAAAAAATAGGAAAGATAGTAATATTTGCCGTTTTGTTTCCCGCTTTGATTATCTCCACTGTAATTCTGGCATATTTGTATTTTTTTGCGTCTGGTGACAGAAACCTCTCTGGTCAGTGGACTGCAAAGCTGGATATGACAGATCAGGCGGCTGTCACAGTGCTTGACTGGCTGCAAGAGATAGAAGCAGTTTCTATTTCTATGGAGGAGATAAAGTCTTATATGCAAGAGTTGACGGTTGATGTTACCTTGACGTTGGAACAGACCACACACGCAAAGGGAACTTTTCAATGCAGTGTCTTGCAAGAAAGTTATGATACTTGTAATCGAGCAGCCTATGAGGCATTTGCCGCGGCTTTTCGAGAATTGTTAACACAGAGACTTTATATGGCAGGCTATGCAATGGACGAAGAAACAGTTGAGGCACTTGTGGAAGAGACATTTGGAATGTCTACTGTTTCGTATTTAATGACTTGCGGTCCGCGTTTATTACCTTCGTTAGAAGAACTGCAAGCACAGTATGATGGCAGTGGCACTTATCAAACAGCAAATGGTATTCTGACAAGGCAGTTTGATGATGGAGCATCGGTCAGTACAAGAGAGGAGCATTATATTCGGAAGGATTCTACTTTGATTTTGTCTGATGATTTTTCAAATCAAAATTCTGCCATATATACATTACAGGAAACTAAAAATGAGTTTCTTTTCTATACGCGTCAAAAGAGTGCTAACAAAGCGAACTAGTGTTCGTTGTGAATTTTTACACGAAAAATTGATACTTGCGCTTAAATTTACGGAATTAAATAGGAATGGGGGAATTTTATGAAAGTAACCTTACAGAAAATAGGCGCTCTTATTTTGGCTATAATCTTGATTTGTTGTATTTTTCCGATGGGGGCAGATGCAGGATATGAGATACCAAAAATCTATCAAGTACAGACTGATACTGGTGCAGCTGCCGCTGTAAAAACATTGGATTACAGTTATGATTATAATACTTATTTTTCTTTGCGGGATATTGCTATGGTGTTAAGGGATACAAGCAAATCTTTTTCTTTGGAAATTACAAAAAATTCTATTGCTCTGAATTCAGGGAAAACTTATGTACCTGTGGGTGGAGAAAATACCCCTTGGGAAAACAGTGAGAATCCAGATATTTCCTTGCGGCGAAATGAGTTTCAGGTAAACGGGCAGAAGGTATTTTATTACACGATGATTTTAACGCTGCCTTCTGGCGATTATGATTGCTTTATGATGGCAGCAGATTTAGCTATGATTTTGGATATGGACATCACTGTTCCAAGCGTTGGTGTTTTGCAGATAAATACACAAGCTTCTTTTATGATTTCTCCTATGAAATTAGAACAGACAGGATATTTTTATGGCGTCAATGGCGTGTTGGTTGGAAATGCCACTACAGGGGAAGTTTACTATCAATATCAGCCGGATACATCTTATCCTATTGCCAGTACTTCCAAGCTGATGACGTGTCTGCTGACAATGGAGGCTATTGCAACTGGACAGATTTCTTCCGATCAGACAGTTATTGTCTCAGAGGCAGTACAGGCGTTAGCCGAATCTGATGATGGGGTGATTCCACTACAGGCAGGGCAACAGATTACAGTGCAGGAGCTTTTGCTTGGTGCCCTCCTGCCTTCCAGCAATGAATGTGCATTGTGTCTGGCGGAGACAATCGCCGGCTCAGAGCAGACTTTTGTTCAGTTAATGAATCAGAAAGCGCTTGACTTAGGGTTATCGCAGGCAGTTTTTTTTAACAGCAATGGTCTGCCTTCCTACACGCAGACATTTATTCCTGCAAAGCGCCAGAACTGTATGAGCGCAAAGGATATGTTTCGCATGGTTTCTTTTCTTTTGAAGGTTTATCCGCAGGTGAAAGAAATCACTTCCATGGAAACAGCAACACTGCAGTCCCTTAACCTTGAAGTGCGCAATACAAATCCGCTTCTGCGCAATATGCCTCAAGTTACTGGACTCAAGACCGGAACAACGAACAAATCTGGTGCCTGCCTGGTCACATCTCTAGTTGCGGACAATGGAACGATGCAGAATGATTTGGTGGTTGTTGTGCTGGGAACAGAAGATTCCATAGAGAGAGGACGTGTATCCGCGCTGTTGGCAAGATATGCTCTGCAGGCATTTTATTCGGGAATAAAAGAACCAGAAGCAGATTCTGTTTCTGGAAATTTGCCCACGCATGCGGAGGCAGCAGTGGACTGGATTCTTCAGACAGCAAAAGGCACAATCAATTCTTTTTGAATGTATGAGTGGACAGTTTGCTACGATATTCGCTGGGGGAACATTTTTTGTATACTCGAAACAAGCGATTAAAGGTGGAAATACTCGAAAATCCCACCTGCATTGCAATTTCTGTAATGGGAAGTTCTGTGCGTGGCAGCAAATCTTCCGTCGCTTTGATGCGCCTGTAGTTTAGGTAATCACAGAAGGTGTAGCCTGTGTAATCTTTAAAAAGTCTTGAGAAATGGAATTTACTGAATCCCATCAGCGATGCTGTATCCTCAAGTGTGAATGTTTCCATGTAGTGTTCGTCAATATATGCCAACAGGTCGTTGAACTGCTTGGTGTATTTTCGCTGTTTTCCCGCTTGGATATCGGCGGTGGCAAGCTTATTCGAATAGTTGGTACCGAGTTTAACAAATATAATCATAAGTAAAGAATAGACAGTGAGTTCACTGTAGAGGTTTCTGCGAAAGTATTCAATTTGCATCTGCATTAACAGGTCAAAAATATCCTTATAAATCTCAGGGGAGGCATCTCTAGTCAGAAGAAACGGCGTGGATAGCAATGGCTGGATACCAGCAAAATCCTTTAATTGTGCTATTGCATTTAGGTTGATTAGATAGATAAAACGAACGCCTTGAGAACCCGGGGGGGGGTATACGGAATGCAATATACCTGGCGGTATAAAGAAGATTTCTCCTTCTTGGATGCAGTGTGTGGTTTCGCTTGTCAGTGCATAGTAGCAGTCGTTGACTGGCAATATGATTTCAAGTGAATTGTGCCAGTGGAGCGGAAAGTTTTCAATCTGTTCATTGTACCAAATGCGGACGGTGGAGCTGTTGCGATAATTGACAATCTCATGGTTCTTATGAATCATTGTGGAGCCAATGTAATCGCTGTTTGCACTGTAGAAATCAAATCCGATGCCGTTAATTTGGTCTAAATCAATAGACTCAGTGGGTTTTGTTAATGATAAATTTGTCTGGTTATTCTGAGGCTGTTTTTCCTTCAGTCTTTCGTTTTCAAAGTTTTTATTTGTCAAAATATTATTTCTCAAATTTATATCGAAAATCATATATGTATCAATCCTTTGTGAACACAAATAAATAGTTTTTATTCTTATGATATGGGTTTAAAAACCGCTTTTCCTTTAAGGTATGTTATATTATGAAGTTTTATCTGATAGTTATTATAAACGATATTACTGAAAAATAAAAGAGATTTTGAAATGTTATTGTATTACAGCATTTTGACACACGATTTGGTGTGCAAAGCAATTATAAAAATAAATATATAATAGCACAAAAAGACATATG
>DEPD01000090.1:10721-25337 GCA_002358575.1 Lachnospiraceae bacterium UBA3401
CATATGTCTTTTTGTGCTATTGGTAATCACTCTGTAATCTGCCATACTTGCTCCTGCCATATCTGTAAAATCAATTTATATTAAATATACAAATTATACAAAAAAACATATAAAAACGCACAAAGAAAGTATAAATATCCAAAGATTTTATGTTAAGACAAATTAAATGTGAGCAAAATATGAAAAATATAGAGCAAAATCTGGGAAGTGAGAGGTAATATTATACAGTACAATGAAACATAGAAAAATATTACTATTCGTGAAGTCGAATTGTAATAGAAAGGGAGGTTGTGGGTATGAAAGATTCTTTGAAAAAGAGCCTTTTTCTAGGCGGGCTTGTTGTGCTTCTTGCAGCGGTTTTGATTATCAAGAGTGTGTTTCATGAGGATGATTTTCATGAGAAGTATGCCGGGTATGATCTAAATGCGGATGTGGAGGGCACGGGAAGAGAAGGCACATACACGATTTATCTGGGAGAACATCAGGGCGCAGCGTGTCCGACGCAGATCGTAGATATCCCAGTGGTAGAGTATGTGTCTGGTACAGATGCCGAGGTCTACGCAAACTATGAGGGCGTACAGAATGTGCTCTACACAGGTGTGGATTCCGAAGTGAGTTGGGAGCTAGAGATTCCTGAAACTGGATTCTATAATATTTATATGGAATATATGACTGTCGAATCCAGAGGTGTTGCGGCGGAGCGTGCGGTGCGCATCAACGGTGAGCTTCCGTTTTCGGACGCGGCAAATATTATGTTCACACGCATCTGGAAAAATGACGGCGAGCCGCGGGTGGACAATCAGGGCAATGAGATCCGTCCAACACAGATTGAGGAGTACGCATGGCAGGGTGCATACTGCCGCGATGATATGGGGTATATTACCGAGCCATATCGCTTTTATTTTGAAAAAGGAAAAAACACACTTACATTCGAGGCGGTCAATGAGCCGCTCGTGCTCAAATCCCTCTCTGTGCGCGGGGTAGAGCAGGATAGAAATTATCAGGACTATGCGCAGGAGAACGCAGGAAAAGACGCTGTGGGTGAGGGTTTGACTTATCTGCAGAAGATACAGGGCGAGGATTCGACCATTCGCTCGGAGTCGTCCTTGTATGCCAAGTATGACCGCTCCTCTCCGACAACGCAGCCTTACAGTGTAACCAACACACTGTTGAATTATGTCGGCGGTGATGCGTGGCGTTCTTCCGGTCAGTGGATTGAGTGGGATTTTGAGGTGCCTGAAGATGGTTACTACAATATTACCATAAAGGGCAGACAGAACTATGCGCGAGGAAGCGTTTCTAGCAGATGTCTGTATATAGACGGCACAGTTCCGTTTGATGAGGTAAAGGAGATTTCCTTTGACTATTCAAATGACTGGGAGCTGATGACACTTGCTGACGCATCCGGCACACCATATGATTTTTACCTGACTGCGGGGAAACATACGATTCGTCTTGAAGCGACGCTCGGCAGTATGGGAAGTATCCTGGAAACATTGGAGGATTCGACCTACAGACTGAACCAGATCTACAGAAAGCTGTTGATTTATACAGGACCCAATCCTGACAAGTACAGAGACTATAATATTGACAAAGTCTATCCCGAGATTGTGGATGCGATGTCTCTGGAATCTAAGCGCCTCTATAAGGTTGTGGACGATATGGTTCTCTACACAGGGCAGAAGGCGGACAAGATTGCCACGGCGCAGACACTGGCACAGCAGCTCGAACGCTTTGTGGATAGACCAGAGAAGATTACTCTGGAGTTTAGTCCGACCTTCAAGGACAATATCACAGCACTTGGCACGGCGATTCTCAACATGAGCGAGACAAAACTTGATGTGGATTATCTGGTTGTTACGGGTAAGGGGGCAAAACCCGAAAAGGATACAGCGAATGGCTTTGACAAAGCAGTACATGAGCTGCGTTCCTTTGCTGCATCATTTTATGTCGATTACGATGCAGTCGGCGATGTTTACGACAAGAATAGTGATGATGTTGTGAGTGTGTGGGTGTTGACAGGGCGTGACCAAGGTACGATTTTAAAGAGCATGGTTGATGACACATTCACGCCGGAGACTGGGGTTAAAGTCAATGTCGAGATTGTTGCGCCGGATGCGCTTTTAAGCGCAGTTGTGGCAGGGCGTGGTCCAAATGTTGTGCTTTCTGTAGGTGCGGATCAGCCAGTCAACTATGCGCTTAGAAATGCGTCGGAGGATTTGACGCAGTTTGCAGATTTTGACGAGGTGATCAAGTCTTATACAGAGAGTTCCTACGAACAGTATCGTCTGGGTGACAGGGTTTATGCCATTCCAGAAACACAAACTTTTAACGTGATGTTTTACAGAACAGATATTTTAAAGGAGCTTGAGCTTGATGTGCCACAGACTTGGCAGGAACTGATTGAGATGCTGCCGACAATTCAAGGAAATAATATGTCAATTGGTATTCCATCAGCGGCGGGAAGCAGTAGCAATGCGGCTGCAAGTACATCTGTAGCTTCCAATATGCCAGATTTGAGTATGTATTTTAGTATGCTGTTCCAAAACGGCGGAGACCTTTATGACAGCGAAGGTATGCAGACAACGGTTGACGAGGAGGCAGGTGTGGCGGCAATAGAAGACTACACAGAGTATTTTACGGATTATGGAATACCAGTATTCTTTGACTTTGTGAGCCGGTTCCGATCCGGGGAGATGCCAATTGGTATTGCGGCATACAGTGTGTACAACACACTGATGGTGTCAGCACCAGAGATTCGTGGTCTGTGGGATTTCACACTCATACCCGGCACAGAAGTGATGGGAACGGATGGTAAGACCTATATTGACAGATCGGATTTTATTACCGGAAATGCGACGATGATGGTAAAGACAGAGGATGAAGCACTTCGGAACGCATCCTGGGAATTTATAAAATGGTGGGCACAGGCAGACACACAAGTTCGTTTTGGACGAGAGATGGAGGCACTGCTCGGATCATCGGCGCGATACGCGACAGCAAACTTTGACGCATTCAGTCAGCTTGCATGGAATGCGGACGATATTGAAGTGTTATCGCAGCAGTGGCTACAGACAGCTGGTATCCGGGAAGTACCAGGTGGATATTACACAGGACGACACATTACGAACGCTATTCGCAAGATTGTAAATGACAAGGATGACCCGCGCGAGACAATACTGGATTACAGTATCACGATTGATGAGGAAATCACCAAGAAACGCAATGAGTTCGGTCTGCCTGTCAAAAAATAACTAGCTTGGAGGATTTATATGAAAGAATACATTAAAAAATATTTCATATTGCGCCGGCATAACTTTCAGGTAAATGTCAAGAAGGCTAAGAGAAGCAAGATGTGCTATCTGTTCCTTGCGCCCTACGCAATACTGTTTACCCTGTTCTATATCGTTCCTGTTGTGAGCTCTATCTTTCTGAGCTTTACCTACTACAATATTTTGGAATCCCCAACCTTTGTGGGATTGCAGAATTACATCAGCCTGATTCTCGAGGATGACATTTTCCTGACGGGTGTGAAAAATACATTTATGATTGCTGTTATCACTGGACCGCTTGGCTATATCATGTCTTTTCTTTTTGCGTGGCTCATCAATGAGATACCGCGATGGATTCGGACGATAGCAATCGTAATCTTTTATGCGCCATCTATCGCAGGAAACGTGTTCGTCATCTTCTCCATATTTTTTAGGGGCGATGCATACGGCTATGTTAATGCATTTCTGATGAGTTGGGGAATTACAGACGCGCCGATATTGTGGTTAACCAATCCTGATTACATGCTGCCAATTTGTATGATCGTTATTTTATGGATGAGTCTTGGAACTGGGTTCCTTTCATTTGTAGCTGGTCTGCAAGGTATCGATAAAAGCCAGTATGAGGCGGGCTACATGGACGGCATCAAGAACCGGTGGCAGGAGCTTTGGTTTATCACACTCCCGAACATGAAACCTATGTTGATGTTCGGCGCAGTTATGGCAATCACACAGTCCTTTGGTGTGTGCGATGTCACTATGCAGTTATGCGGCTATCCAAGTACAGACTATGCAGCAAGAACTGTTGTGACGCATCTATTTGACTATGGTTATTCGCGTTTTGAGATGGGCTATGCATCAGCGATCGCGACAATGCTGTTTCTGATTATGATCCTTTGCAACAAGGCAATCCAGAGTTTGTTAAGAAGAGTGGGAACCTGATATGAGTAAAAAAGAGAAAAATGCAGAAGTAAAAAATAGAGTAAAATTATTGAAAAAGCGCCAGCCGAACCGTTCGCGCATAGGAGACTTCTTTGTGTATCTATTCTTGTTTCTTGTTGCGCTCGCAATGGTGTTTCCGCTAGTATATGCGGTCAACAGTGCGCTGAAGCCGCTTGACGAGCTGTTTATGTTTCCGCCTAAGATCTTTGCGCAGAATCCAACACTCGACAACTTTTCTGACTTGTTTGTTACAATGGGCAAGTCGTGGGTAACTTTTTCGCGATACATATTCAACACAGTGTTTATCACCTTTGTTGGAACGGCGGGGCATCTAATTATTGCATCAATGGGAGCGTTCGTGCTGGCAAAATATGACTTTCCAGGCGGGAAGACGTTCTTTAACCTTGTCACAGTTGCATTGATGTTTAGCGGATATGTAACAGCAATTCCAAATTATCTAATTATCAATGCACTGGGCTGGATCGATACATACTGGGCTATTATCATTCCCTCATTTGCAGCACCGATTGGGTTGTTTCTGATGAAGCAGTTTATGGAGGGGCTTCCAATGTCCCTGATCGAGGCAGCAAAGATTGATGGTGCAAATGAGTGGACAGTATTTATGCGAATTGTGATGCCGAATGTCAAACCAGCATGGTTGACGCTGATTATTTTTCAGGTACAGGCGCTTTGGAATAACAGAGCATCGACTTTCATCTATTCAGAGGAGAAGAAGACACTGGTTTATGCACTGCAGCAGGTGCAGAGTGGTGGTATTGCAAGGACAGGTCAGGCGGCGGCTGTCACGGTCATTGTCATGATTGTGCCGATCATTATCTTTATCTTATCCGAGAGTCAGATTCTGGAAACAATGGCAAGCTCTGGACTGAAGGACTAAGAGCACATAGGGCAGGGGGTAATAAGAGTGAAAAATATTGCAAAAAGAATCGGTGCGTTGTTTTTGGGCGCTATGGTACTCTGCAGCCAGCCCTTGGTAGCACATGCAGAGAAGGGATATACCTACAACTATGACTGGTGGGAGGATGTGCAATACTCGCCGGATTTATATGAGGTCATCGGCGTGTTTACAGCGAGTGACTTGGGGCTGTCAGATAAGTTTAGCTCTCCGCAGGGGCTGTATGTGTGCGGGGATACTGTGTACATCTGTGATACTGGCAACAACCGAATTATTGAGCTGGAGCGAACAAAGTTTGACAGTTTTTCCTGTAAGCGGATCATTGACAGTTTTCAGGGAGATGTTGAAATCACGACCTTCGCATCGCCCACGGATATTGCAGTTTCTGAGGACGGATATCTGTATATCGCGGATATGAACAACGGCAGAATTTTAAAACTTGACCAGGATCTGAATTATGTCATGCAGTTTGACAAGCCTGTGGATTCCACGATTGACCCGGCGGCGAGCTTTCTGCCGAACAAGATTTCTATCGACACGGCGGGGCGCGTGTACTGCGTGGCGACGAACATCAACCAAGGTCTAATTAAGTATGAAAATGATGGTGCATTCTCGGGTTTTGTGGGGGCGACCAAGGTGACTTACAACTGGACGGACTATCTGTGGAAACGACTTGCAACAAAGGAGCAGCGGGCGCAGCTTGCCTCTTTTGTGCCGACAGAGTACTCCAATCTCTATATGGACGCGGAGGGATTTATCTATGCGTGCACGGTCAATGTCACGGAAGATGACCTGGCTGCTGACACTGCGACACCCATCAGGAAGCTGAATCTGATGGGAGACGATATTCTGGTTCAGAATGGTTCCTTTTCAGTGATTGGAGATCTGTGGTGGAATGGTGGGACGTCTGGCTATGACGGACCATCGTTGATGACGGATATTACAGCACTTGAAAATGATATCTATGTTGGACTTGATAGGGTCCGTGGGCGCATGTTTGGATACAATGATCAGGGGAATCTGGTGTTTGTCTTTGGTGGAAACGGAAATATGGATGGTTATTTCCGCCAACCGGCGGCGATTGACCATATGGGGCATGATCTTTTGGTGCTGGATTCGGTAGACTGCAGCATTACGCTGTTTTCCACGACTGAGTTCGGCGGACTGGTGTATGATGCGATTGAGCAGTTTCAGGATGGAAAATACTATGAATCTGGAGAGACCTGGAAACAGGTTATGGCACAAAATGGAAACTATGATCTTGCATACATCGGAATCGGACGTTCGCTGCTGCGTCAGGAAAAGTACCACGAGGCGATGGATTATTTCGAGCTGAAGTGGGATTACAAGAATTATTCCAAAGCGTTCAAGCAATACCGCAAGGAGTGGGTGGAGGAACACATTGTTTTGATCGTGCTGGCGCTGTTTCTGGTGCTGTGCCTACCACTGATGGTCGGAAAGGTCAAAAAAATAAAACATGAGATTGATACGGCAGATATCTTCAAGGTATAGATCGGAGGGGACAATGACAGCTTTTTTGAATAAAAAGGAAGGCTTTATACACTATTTAAGTACGTTGAAATACGCCCTGTACGTGATTACACACCCGTTTGACGGATTCTGGGATCTGACACATGAGAAGCGTGGTTCCATCGCGGCGGCGAACACAATTTTGTTCCTGACACTCTTGGTGCGGATCATGAAACTACAGTTTACGAGTTTTGTGTTTCTGCGGGTGTACTGGGAGGGAATTAATATTTTCCTTTATCTGGCAAGCGTCCTGTTTCCACTTGCGCTGTGGTGTATAGGCAACTGGGGACTCACGACGCTCTTTGATGGCAAGGGCACATTGAAACAGATATACATGGCAACCTGTTACGGACTGACCCCCTATCCGCTGATACAATTTCCACTAATTTTGTTCAGCAATGTGGTGACATATGACGAGGCGGAGTTTTATGGGGTGCTGAGTGCTTTATCCTTAATTTGGGCAGCGTTGCTCATACTGGCGGCCATGATACAGATCCATGAATATACGGTAAAGAAAACTCTTCTGTTCACGGTTGCGACGGGATTTGCGATGCTGGTTATGATTTTTATCCTGCTGCTGTTCTTTAGTATGATTTCACAGGGGGTTGCATATTTCATCTCAATTGGCAGGGAAATTATGTTCCGAATGTAAACTGGTAGCGGACAGTATAGAAAAGAAAGGTTATGGGAGAACTGACTATGAAAAATGATATAAAGAAGAAATTAAAAAGCATGGTAGTCCCTGTTATCGGTTTGCTGGTTGTCGGGGTATTCGTTCTGGTCATAGTACTGTACCAAGGCGAGGAGGAAGCGCCGGAACTTATTGAGGTCAATGCCTATGCGGGCGAGACAGAGACTATCACGCTCGAGAATGAAGTGCTGCGCTTCGAGATGGACCCAACGACAACCCAGTTTGAGTTGACAGTGAAGAAGAGCGGAAAAGTGTGGCGTTCCACACCTGAGGGGGTGGCGGACGATGCCATCGCGCTCACTGCAGAGAAGGATAAGCTCGATTCGACGCTCCTTGTCACCTACAGCAACATCAGCGGTATTGATGCAGTGTATTCAAGCTACGGTTATAGTGTTAAGAAGGGTATCTATGACATTGAAGCAAATGCAGACTATGTGAAGGTGAACTATTCCATCGGCGATGTAGAGAAGGAGTATGTGATACCAACCGTAATCCGAGAGGCAGATATGGAAAAGCTGCTTGAGAGTATGAACAAAAGCAATGCTGCTATGGTACAGGATTACTATAAAAAATATGATATTAACAAGCTTGGCAAAAAGGATAACAAGGAGGAGTTGCTGGCGGCTTACCCGGCACTTGCAAACGAGGTGCTTTATATCCTGCGCGATACCACGAAGGACAACATGAAGACAAAGTTTGAGCAGTTTTTTGAGGAGGCAGGATATACCTTGGAGCAGCATGAGGCGGATAAGATGCTGGATTTGAGTAGTAAAAGCTCCGACAAGCCCATTTTTAATGTCAGCGTTGTATATCGGTTAGATGGCGGAGATCTTGTTGTGGAGGTACCTCTGTCAGAAATCCAGTATCGCGACGACTATCCGCTATACAACTTGACGCTGTTGCCATACTTTGGCGCAGGCGGTGTCGGCGATGAGGGATTTCTGTTTGTTCCTGAAGGCGGTGGCGCGCTGATTCGTTTCAACAATGGCAAGATTTCACAGAATAATTATTACTCTAACATCTACGGCTGGGATATGGCACTCAACAGAGACTATGTTGTACATGAAACGGAGGCGTACTTTGCCACCTATGGAATCGCAAGCGGTGAGGATTCCTTCTTGTGTTTGATGGAGGAAGGAGCGCCATATGCGTCAGTACAGGCAGATATCAGCGGTAAGAATAACAGCTACAATTTTGTCAACGCGGTTTATAGCATTGCACAGAGAGAGCAGTACAATGTGTCGGATAAGGTAAATGGTAAGATTTTTGTGTATTTGCCCAAGCTTCCTGATGAGACGCTGCGACAGAGATACCGCTTTATAAACAGCAATAGCTATGTAGATATGGCAAAGGCTTACCAGGGATATTTGAAGGAACAGTATGGAGATTATTTGACAATTAACACGGATACACAGGCACCAGTGGCTGTCGAGATTATCGGTGCAGTTGATAAAGTAAAGCAGGTGTTTGGTATTCCAATGTCAAAACCGCTAAAACTCACAAGCTATAAGGATGCACTTAATATTGTGAAGCAGCTTAGGGAGGAGGGCATGACAAATCTCTCAATTAAGCTGACTGGCTGGATGAATGGCGGTGTGCGCCAGCAGATGCTGAGTAAGGTGAAACCAATATCTGATCTCGGCAGCAAGAAGGACTTGAAGGCTCTTGCTTCCTATGCAGCGGACAATGGAATCGGGTTTTATCTGGATGGAATTACCAACTATGCAATCGACAGCAATCTTTTTGATGGTTTTGTGCAGTTTGCGGACTCTGCGCGGTTTGTGACAAAGGAAAAGGCGGAATTGAACGATTACAGAGTAGTTACCTATATCAAGGACACAGACAGCAGTGACGCGTATTATTTGCTTCACGCAGATAAAATCCTGGAGATGGCGGATAATCTGAAAGCGTTTGCTGACAAGTATAATGCGGGTGTGTCATTCCAAGATATCGGTGACACTGTGTCAAGTGATTTTTATAGAAAGGCTCCTGTTAGTCGGCAGGAAGCACTCAATAACCAGAAAGATAAATTAAAGGAATTGGCGGATGGCGGTATGCCGGTGATGATCAACAAAGGAAATGATTATGCAGCAGCATACAGTGATATTGTGACAAACATGGATCTGGGCGGTTCGGAGTATACAATTCTTGATCAGAGTGTGCCCTTTTATCAGATTGCAGTACACGGGTATATCAATTACACGGGCGAGGCACTGAATTTGACACAGAACTATGAGCAGGAGTTGTTAAAATCAGCAGAGTATGGTGCAGGGTTGTCATTTGCGGCGATGAACGAGTCGGCATTTGCATTGCAGAAAACATTGTACACAGAGTATTTTGGTGCAGATTTCTCTCTATGGCACGACAAAATGCTGGAAATCTATACACGGTACAATCAGGAGATGGGGCATATTTTCAACCAACAGATGACGGACCATATTTATGTGGGGGAAAAGACGTCATGCACGACTTACGAGGACGGCACAAAAGTATATGTGAACTATGACTATGAAGAAGTAAAGACTACTGATGGTGTGACAGTTCCCGCAAGGGATTATGCTGTAGTGAAATAGGAAGGAAGTGGATTATGGAGAGTCAGAAGAAATTAGCAGGTCTTCAAAGGCGGAAGGCAGTCGCAGGGTACTTGTTTATTTTGCCGTTTATCATAGGCTTCCTTGTCTTTATGGTACAGCCCCTCGCACAGTCGCTGTATATGAGTTTCTGCGATGTGCAGGTGGGGGCGGGAAGCTTCTCGCCACAGTTTAAAGGACTGTTTAACTATGTACGTACTTTTACGATAGATCCTGAGTTCAATCGTTTATTGTCAGAGGAGATATCACGTATGTTTATCAATTCGCTGGCAATTATGGTATTTAGTTTCTTTGTGGCGCTGATACTGAACCAGAAGTTTCGGGGAAGAGCGCTGGTGCGTGCAGTGTTTTTTTTACCGGTGATCTTGTCATCAGGTGTCATTATCGGCGTTGAGACAGACAATGCGTTGATGGCGAGCATTGAGGCGGCGGTTGGTGAGACTGCTGCGAGCGGTGTCAACATCACAGGTGCAATCGAAGAGATACTCAAGACAGCAGGAATTGGTACAAGAGCGTTTGAGACAGTATTTGAAATTGTGGATGGTATCTATGATGTTGCAATTGCTTCAGGCATACAGATTATCATTTTCCTGTCCGGTTTGCAGACCATTTCGACAAGTATGTATGAAGCGGCAGACATCGAGGGCTGTACAAAGTGGGAGAGCCTTTGGAAGATTACGCTTCCAATGGTGAGTTCTCTGTTTCTAGTGAATTGGATTTACACTATTGTTGACTTCTGTATGCGCTCAGACAACGAAGTAATCGAGAAGATCAGTGAGGAGATTACAGTCCAGATTAATTACGGCTTTGCGTCAGCAATGTCATGGGTGTACTTCGGGGTGGTAATCGCAATCATAGGCGCTACCTCGCTGATTATATCAAAGGGGGTATATTACTATGACTGATGTTGCTTTAAACAGCCGGCATGACAGAGCGTGTGGAAAAAATAATTTTTGGGAGCGCAATCGTAAGTCGGAGGGATATTTACTCAAGAAAAAAATTAGGGAAATCGCATACAAAATTATTCGGGTGTTTTTGCTGTTTGGGATGTGCTTTCTGATCCTGCAACCGATTCTGAACAAGGTTTCGGTTAGTTTTATGGAGGAGCAGGATCTGTACAAGAGCACAGTCATTGCAGTGCCAGAACATTTTACGACGGAGAACTATAGACTTGCTGCAGAGCTGATGAATTACGGTAAGACACTAATAAACACGATTGTGATTTCCTGTAGTATCGCACTTTTGCAGATTGCTGTGTGCACGCTGGTAGGATATGGTTTTGCACGGTTTGATTTCCCGCTCAAAAAAATGTGGTTTGCCTGTGTGTTGCTCGTCATTATCGTGCCACCGCAGACCATTTCGACATCGCTTTACCTACATTTTCGTTACTTTGACATTCTGGGTATTGTTGAGGCTATCAGGGGAGAGGGGCTGAACTTAAGAGGCTCTAAGATTCCATATTATTTGATGAGCGCTGGGTGTATGGGACTCAAAAACGGTCTCTATATCTATATGATACGGCAATTTTTCCGCAATATTCCTAAGGAACTTGAGGAGGCAGCGTATGTGGATGGGTGTGGAATCCTCTCCACCTTTGTGCGGATCATGCTTCCTGACGCGACACCGATTCTGACGTCCTGTTTCCTGTTCTCGTTTGTGTGGGAGTGGACGGACAGTTTCTACGCGCGGATGTTTATGGGTAATACAAGCCTTCTCGCCACACAGCTTGCGGCGATAGGAGACCGCGTGAACAAATATGTAGTGAATGTGGTTGGAAACGCGTCAGGTGCCTCAGTGGGTTATACAAGCTGTATGATTTCAACAGGTATTCTGATGGTTGTCATACCACTGCTGATTTTGTATTTGTTTGCACAGAAAGGCTTTGTGGAAAGTATCAGTAGTTCGGGTATTAAAATGTAAATTATCAACATAGTATAAATTTCCATTTCAATGGAGTTTATATATAAGTACGCGATATGGATTCCTAGAATCTTTCCATGCGGAACATTGTGGGAGGATTCTGGGAAGCAATTCACAGAAAAAAGGAGGATAATAAAAATGAAAAAGAAAAATGTAGCAAGGCTACTTGCAGCAGCAATGACTATGTCAATGCTAACAGTGGGAATGACAGGTTGTGGTTCAGGAAACAAGGATAATAGTGATGCATCTGCGGCAGATGCAGATGTTCAAGCAACTGCGGATGACACAAAACAGGATACAGCAAAGCCGGCATCAGATGCAGCGGACGCACAAACAGAGGCAAATAGTGAGGCTGACGCAGAGGGTGAGGACAGCTACACTGTGCTTACAGATGCAGATGGAAATGTCTATGACCTTGGCGGCATGGAGATTATTATCCGCGACTGGTGGTCGCCCGAGGAGCCAAACGAGCCGACCAACGCGTATGAGGAGGCGGTTAATGAGTGGCGCGAGTGGTGTCAGGAGACTTATAATTTCACGATTAGGGAGCTTGGAATTAGCGAGTGGGGATCTGTGCCAGAAGATTTTGTCAATTATGCCACAACAGGCGGTAATGAGAATTATATCTTTGTGCTCCGCACAGACGGTTCCCTTGTGTCAGCGATGTACAGTGGTCTGATGTACGATCTAGCTTCCCTGGATTGCCTGAATTTCAATGATAAGAAATGGAGTGGCGGTGTGGATGATCTGTTCTCCATCGGGGATTCCAAGTATGCGATGTATGCGTTGACACCGGAACCAAGAACGGGTACATACTTTAACAAGAGATTGTTGGAGGAGGCGGGTGTCAATCCAGAAGATCTTTATACATGGCAGGAGAATGGTGAGTGGACTTTTGACAAGTGCAAGGAAGTTATGGGACAAGTTCAAAGGGACCTTGACAACGACGGTGTTGTTGATGTGTACGGAACGACAAACAACACAGGTGATTTCTACAAGGCTGCTGTATTTTCAAACGGCGGTGAGCTGATTTCAAAGGATGCAGATGGTAAATTTGTATTTGCAGCAGACAGCGAGAAGACATTGGCTGGCTTAAACTGGGCACAGGAGATCTTGAACGATTATGACCTTGTAAAGCCTGCTGACGCAGAGTGGGATTATTATAAGCAGGCATTTCTGAACGGTGATGCTGCATTCTGCTTTGACAATGCCTATATGGCAGGTGCAGACTTTAAGGATATGGAGGATGACTTTGGATTTATCTGTTTTCCCAAAGGACCTGGGGCATCTGATTATACCAATGTATGGAACAATAACCCAGTTGTCATTCCGGCATGTTATGACGAGCAGAAGGCATGGAACCTTGCATTTGCTTACAACCTCTACACAGCACCAATTCCGGGATATGAGGATTATGAAGGTTGGAAGGCAGGGTATTATAACAACTTCCGCGACACGGAATCTGTTGATCTTTCTCTTGCTCGCATGGTGGAGAACGGCGTAGTAAACTATGCAGATGTTGTGCCTGATCTGAAGCAGGGTGATGACTTCCTGTGGAAACTCAATAAGGATACAACTGCCGCACAGGTGGCAGAGGAAATTAAGAACACATGGCAGTCTTATGTTGATGCCGCAAACAGTAAATAAGAAACAAGATGATTATATATAAGAGGGATAGTGCTGTGCATTATCCCTCATGTACGATCAGGAGGAGAAGGTATGGGTGAGAGAAGAACCGTATATTGGCATCTGCCGGGGCTATGTTATTTTCGCCTGCTGAATCAGATGGTCATTAATCTGATGCGGGACTATGCAGACTGTTTTCGCGAGGGGTATCAGATCGGATCGGTCTATGGGACGATACCAGGTGCAATTTGGAACGGTGGCAGAGCAGTGTTTGGTATTCTTGACCGAGAGAGTATTGTCAGCATTATCAAAGCGTATAACGACAGAGGGATTCCCGCACGGTTCACATGGACGAACGCACTGCTTGAGGAGCGGCATCTGTATGATACATACTGTAATCTCATCATGGAGCTTGGAGATAACGGCATGAATCAGGTACTCGTTAACCGCCCAGTGATCGAACAGTATATCCGCCGAGAGTATCCATCATATGCTCTGATTTCATCAACGACAAAGTGCATGGTGGATAGGAAGATGCTTTGTCGGGAACTAGAAAAAGATTATAAATTAGTAGTATTAGATTATGACTTAAATCATGACAGGGAGACTCTTAAAGCGATTGCTTCCTATGCAGATAAGGTCGAGATCTTGGTGGATGAGATCTGTTATCCAAATTGTCCCAAAAGGGCGGAACACTACCATGACGAGTCACGTATGCAGCTTGCTTACACAATGCAGTCTGATTTTAAGTGCACTAACAAGTTCACAAAACCTTCCTTTGCAGAGAGTCAAAAGCGCCCGGCATTTATTTCTAATGAGGAAATTCAATGGTATATTGACCGTGGATTTGTAAATTTTAAACTGGTTGGGAGAGGGTTGCCGATAGAGTTTGTGAGGGACTCCTATCTCTATTTTCTTGTGAAGGATGACGCGCGGGCATTCATTCAGGAAAAAGTGGATAGATTTATGGAGGAAGTTGCAAAAAAGTCAAAAAGGAATTAGGATGAAGGTCACCAAGAGCGTTATTTGTTGACAGAATAGTCTTGTTAGGAATTGTAGGAAAATAAGTGATACAAATTGCGTAGGATATTTCTTCGAGAAGGTATGTCAAAAAACGTAGTCGTAGCGGGC
>DEPD01000089.1 GCA_002358575.1 Lachnospiraceae bacterium UBA3401
CTTATATATTAGGAGGAGATATGGAACATGGGATTGAATACAGTCGAAAAAATAAGGATCGCAGTAACCAGAGCCGGAAAAACAATGTATAGTGTGGCAGAAGAAACAGGCCAGACACGGCAGAATTTTTCTAACAAACTGAAGCGGGGGGATTTTAAAGAGTCGGAATTGAGGGCGATCGCTGAATCGGTTGGATGTGAATTAAAAATTTCGTTCATAGACAAAGAAACCGGGGAAGAAGTGGGATAAAATTTCGAAGGAGAAAACACAATGTATTTTAAATATTTGAAAGACGCTATGAAATATGCAGAAAAGCATTTAAAGGGTAAGCATTATGTTTACCGTTATGACAATGATATGAAAATGTATTATATTAGTCCAGTTTAGAGGGGGCGCAGTATGAAAACAGAGGATAGACAGAAAATAATAGCTGCATATCGGCACGGAGATATTCGGACAGATAGCGATATTTTTGATCTGGCTGAATCGCTGGGGGATTCTGAAAAAGCTGTTAGAGAAGTTGTATTTCAGGAAATGGCAGCCAGAACACATTGCGCCGGATGTAAAAACATAGGATCAAGATTTTTCAATTCCCCGGCCTGGCCGTGTTCAAAATGCACCCGCCGCGATCCTGAATTGAAAGATATGTTTGAACCGGAATAAAAACAGGAAAAACCGCTGAAAACGTGGCTTTTTCTTTTCCTAGTTACTCACATAGACGGGAGCCGTACCACCGTGTATGTAAGGATAGCCTATCCTTACATACTCAACTAGTAGGTAGTCCAGTCGCACCGATTTGGTGTAAGTAGCCCTCCCTCCTTAGGGTCGTCCGTTCTTTGTTCATCACAATTATTTTAAGGAGGAATTTTCATGGACAAAGTATCGGGAAAGTTGACAGTATTTTTTGAAGAACCCTTTTGGGTGGGAGTGTTTGAACGTGTATCAGATGGAAAGTTATCCGTGTGTAAGGTTACGTTTGGGGCAGAACCAAAAGACTATGAAATATATGATTTCGTTCTGAAAAATTACTATCGGCTGCGATTTAGTTCGGCTGTGTCAACTGATGTAAAAGAAGTTGGTCACAATCCTAAACGGGTACAGCGTGAAGTACGGAAGCAGATACAAAATACCGGAATAGGTACAAAATCGCAACAGGTTTTGAAATTACAGCAGGAGCAGTTGAAAACTGAACGCAAGACTGTGAGCCGGGAACAACGGGAAGCGGAGAGACAGCGGCAGTTTGAACTGAAACAGCAGAAAAGGAAAGAGAAACATAGGGGCAGGTGATATTGCCCCAATTGTGTTGAACTTGTAATTGGAAAGTGGGGAAAGTGGAAATGCCATATATTACAGTCGAAAGTGGAGCATTATCGGATGAGCAAAAAGAACTGCTAATTAAGCGATTGACAGAAGTTTCTTCTGAGATTATGAAAGTACCACAGGAGTTTTTTGTTACCACAATTAAAGAGGTATCTGATAAAAATTTTGGTATTGGTGGAAAAACGATTGATAAGGTTAAAGAAGAATATATAAAGAATCATCAATAGCTGTTTACAAATATGTGAACGATAGTTTAGGAATGGTGGATAATTCTTTAATGGTTATGTAAATGACAATAAAAAGAAGTTTTGCTTTTGAGGAGAAATATTACAATGGATAATCTAAAAAGATTGGAATTAGAATATGAAGGAATAAGGGGAACTATTTTAGATTATACTTCTGAGGGTAATATAGTTAGTTTTTTAGATGGTTTGAAAAAACAAATTGATATAAAAGATATAGAAGCAATAACCTATTATATTAACGAAATATGTGCTTGGTATGAGAAGAATATAAATCAGATATATGAGAATGAGTTTGTTGTGGATCCGTCAGCACATGATAGAAATAAAAAGATATTAGAAGAAATTCAAGCCGAATTTCAAATGAAGAAAAAAATAGGGAAAGGGGAAAAGAAAATGTATTCAAAAATTTTTTTGAGTCATAATTCATTTGATAAAAAATATGGTGATGCTATAAGAAATCTTTTAATGAGCTTAGGGTTAAGAAAAGAGCAATTGATATATACTACACATCCCTTACATAAGATTCCGGCAGGTAATAACATTTTTGAGTATTTAAAACAAAATATACAGAAAGATATTTTTGTCATTTTTCTTTGGTCGAATGAGTACTTAAAAAGTGCAGCATGTTTAAATGAAATGGGGGCAGCATGGATAGTCGAAAGTGATTATATAAATATGTATACTCCAGACTTTGATTTTAATAACCCACAATATCATAATTGTGCGGTTGATGTTAGGCAAATGGGGGTAGTATTAAAGAATGATGAACATTGTAAAATGGGAATGGTGGAATTGAAACAGAAGCTTATTCAAAATTTAGGATTAGAAATAGATGAGCAGGAATGGATATACAGCTTAGATGAATTTATGAAAAACATTAAATAGGGGAGAATAGTTATGGAGCAGAGAGAAATTCAAGTATTAGAGGAGTTGGCAAAGAGTTTATCTTTATTATCTACAAAAGGAACGGTTACAGCTACCGAAGCCAAAATAAAAGCTATTCAGGTAGAAAAGGATATTGAAAAAATTAGAAATCAGTATGATGAGATTATCAATGAATTAATAGCAGAACGTGCAGAGGCGATTCGTATTGCACAGGTATACAAAAATGAAATGGAACGTTATGTAATTAGTGATAGCGATATTGAACATTTGCATAATACCGTAGAGTTAGTATTAGATATTATTAAAGAGATGAGTCCAGATACAGATGTAGCAATGTATCAGCAATTAAAAGAGTTGATTTGTGTTGATGTTTTAAAAGCGATTCAACTTTTGGGATTTAATTATAAGGAGGCTATAGGTGAACCGTTAACGCAATTATGTGCAAATGCTATATTAAATAAAACTAAAAATGCTAGTCCAAATAGAAAGAGATAAAGAGATTTTGTGATACCCGTATGATACCTGTTTGCTCTGAAACTGTAAATACGGCGTAAAATATGGATATTATGGCGATAAAATTCCTTAAAAGTCAATCAAATATTTAATAATTATGTTAAAGTAATAGGGAGTTCGAGTGAGAGGGTAAATCCCCGCAAGTCTTGAAAAATCAAGGCTTGCGGGGATTTTTTAATTGGCGGTGGGTACGATTTGGGTACAGATTTTTTAATTCAGATTATTGTTTATCAAACGGTGTTCAGTATCCTCCATAACTTGGTCATGGAGCTTCTGGATACTGAGGTCGAAAAAAGTATTTCCGCTTTGTTCGGGGTAAGTGTCCATCCAGCGGTCATAATCCGTTTCGGCTTTAATGAGAGCCTCCCCACGTTTTTTTGCATCTTTGATTTCATTGCATTTTTCTATATCTTCTAAAAATTTCTCGTAACGCTGGCACCATGCCTTCATCAGCGTCAGGGTTTCAAAACGTATTCCAACTGTATCATTGCCTTCTTCGTCTTTGCACGCAAAAAGATGTCCGTTGTACTGCCGGGCAATCTGGAATAAGCGGTGCATTGCTTTAATCATGTCAAAATCGGAATTTTCCAGTACCTCCGGATTGACGGCAAGGGCATTTGCTATTTTTTCAAGGGATGATGGTTTGGGATTGCGTCTGCCGCTTTCGTAAGCACGGATATAGGCTTCGCTTGCACCAACTAATTCGCCTAATTGTTTCTGGGTAAGACCACGCTCTTTGCGGATGCGGCGTATATTTTCTCCAACAGTCATAAGTCTGCCTCCTAAAATTTTAGTAGAGTTTTTGCACTAAATCAATTATATCACATAAAAAGGGAAAAATGAAGAAAAAAGATATTGACAAGAAACAAAAGATACGATATGATAAAAACGAAACATAAAGATACTATACAGAAACAAATATTAAGAAAGAGAGGAAATAGTATGAATGAAAAAATTTACTACAATGCAGAGGATATTTCCAAGATGCTCGGCGTGAGCATGGGAAAATCCTACAAGATTCTCAGAGAAATGAACAGGGATTTGTCAGGTAGGGGATTTCTTACAATTGCAGGCAAAATTCCCGTAGAGTATTTCAGGGAAAAATGGTATGGAGCAACAAAGGAGGCAAGCGTATGAGCTGTAATGCAAAGAAAGATCCAAATGGTACTTGGAGAATACAGTACCGCTGGACGGGTTGGACAGGAGCAAAAAAGAAGTCGCAGAAAAGAGGGTTTAAAACAAAGAAGGAAGCGGAAGAATGGTATGCGCACTTTCTATTACAACAATCTTCTGATCCAACAATGACGCTGGCTGACTTTTGGGAGATTTACAAAGCGGATATGGAAAAGCGTCTGCGGAAAACAACCATGAAACAGAAAGAGTATGTGATGAATGACAAAGTGCTGCCTTACTTTGGCAAGACACCAATCAATGAAATCACAGCACCTATGATAAGAAAGTGGCAGGGGGAAATGATGGAGAAAGGCTTTAAGCCTACTCATCTGAAAACCATACATAACCAGCTCAGTGCAATTTTGAATTATGCAGTCAATTTTTATGAGCTACGTTCTAATCCATGTCGGAAAGCAGGAAGTATGGGAAAGAGCAGGGCGGATGAAAGACCATATTGGACTTTGGAAGAATTTCAGAAGTTTTCGGATGCGATTATGGACAAGCAGGATTCGTGGGTTGCATTTCAGATTTTATTCTGGACTGGAATGCGTTTGGGAGAACTGCTTGCCCTTCAGATAAAAGACGTAAACTTTGAGGAAGGTACGATTACCGTTGATGAATCTCTTGCAAGGATTGACGGAGAGGATTTGATTACGCCTCCGAAAACGGAGAGTTCCATAAGGGTAATTACCATACATAAGGAATTACAGGAAGCAATCAAAGAGTATATTTCAACACTCTATCGGGCAAGAGCAGGCACACGTCTTTTTGCAGGAAGGACAAAGAGCTTCTTTGAGCATGAAATGGAGCGGGGGATAAAGCTGTCGGGAGTAAAAAAGATTACCGTCCATTGTACCCGACACAGCCATGCGAGTATGCTTGTGCAGATGGGGTTCAGTCCTGTTGAGATTGCAAAAAGGTTAGGGCATGGGAAAGTTACGACTACGATTGAAACATACTGCCATCAGTCTATGGATGCACAGATTAAGATTGCAGACAGGCTTGGAAAAGTGGAGAGGGGTGAGGAAGGTGGCGTGTAAACGTGAGGACAGATTTCGGCGTAATACAATTGCATTCTGGCTGAGTGATGAAGAAAAAGCACAAGCAGAAGCAAGAATTATATTATCAGGACTTCCTAAAGGAGATTATTACCGCAAAGCTATATTAGGACAGGAAGTGATGGTAACTGCCGGAAATTATATGTCTAACAGAGTTGCAAAAGTTTTAGAGCAGATATTGGAGCATCTGAAAAATGGAAACACGGAAGATGAAGAATTACTGCTGGAACTGGTAAAGCAGTTGTTAGAAATCGGACAGAATGAAAATGCCCCTGCTGGTAACAGGGACATTTCAGAAACGGATTAGATTGTTGGCGCAATCTAATCTAAATAAATGTAAAAAGGATAAGCCTCTTTACTTTTGTTATGCAGATTTATTATAACAGAGGCTTTTCCAGATGAAAAGGAGGGAAGGCTGTAAAATTGAATATTTTTTCAGAAGTAAAGGAACATCTGACTGCAAGGCAGGCGGCGGAGTTTTATGGTCTGAAAGTCAAAAGAAACGGGACTGCCTGCTGTCCGTTCCATGATGATAAGCACCCAAGCATGAAGATTGATAAAAATTATCACTGTTTTGCCTGTGGTGTCGGTGGAGATGCGATTGATTATGTTTCCCGTATGTTTGGGTTGTCACAGTATGATGCGGCACTAAAGCTGATAGAGGATTTTGTACTGCCTATTGATACAAAAGGAAATAAAGATTTAAGCGTACAGGAAAAAGAACGTATCTGTAGAGAAAAGGCGGAGCGTGAAAGAATAGTTCATATTAAAAAGCGTTTTGAAAAATGGTGCAGTCAAACAATTGATATGTTGAGAAATTGTATCTTGGAGATTGACAATGTAAATCATTTCCTTATTGGAAAGCCGCCTGACATTATTTTTTCGGAAGATTATGCACAGATGCTCCATGCAGAGCCACTTATCAATTACTGGCTGGATATTCTGTGTATGGGAGATATTTCAGAAAGACAAGAGTTGTTTTTAATGGATAGGAAGAAGGTGGAGGAAATTGCAGCAAAAGTCTGCACAAGCAGAAAACGAATTATGGGATGCAGTCGGGGAAGCGCTTGATATGGAAATGAGTACAGTGGAGGACGTGCTGGAGTCGCTTGCAAGAACGCAGAAAGGGAATGTGAAATCCTCCATCGAAAACTGCATGACTATTTTATACAGAGATCCGGTATTGAAAGATGCCATATGCAAAAATGAGCTGACAAATAAAATTGATATTATAAAGCAGCTATTGTGGAAACGGAATGGAAGTTGCATTACCGATGTAGATATGTACCAAATCCAGCGATACATAGAAACAAATTATGGAATTTCCAGTGATAAGGCAATTAACAAGGCAGTCAGCATTGTGGCAAGTGAAAAAAGTTATCACCCAATCAGAAATTTTCTTGAAGCCTTACATTGGGATGGGAAAAACAGAATTTCAAGTCTGTTATCTCGTTTTCTTGGAACAGATGATAATGAATATACAAGGGAAATTATGCGGCTTTTGATGATGGCGGCAATACACCGGATTTATGAGCCGGGATGTAAGTTTGAGATTATGGTCTGCCTTGTGGGTGGTCAGGGTGCAGGAAAGTCTACATTTTTCCGTTTCCTTGCTGTCAATGATGAGTGGTTTACAGATGATTTGAAACGTATGGATGATGAAAATGTTTACAGCAAAATGCAGGGGCATTGGATTATTGAAATGTCGGAAATGCTTGCCACTGTCAATGCAAAAAGCATTGAAGATATTAAATCATTTTTGAGCAGACAGAAAGAAACATACCGTATTCCGTATCAGACTTATGCGGAGGACAGACCAAGACAGTGTATTTTTGTCGGCACATCAAATAATCTTGATTTTCTGCCGTTGGATAGGACAGGAAACAGAAGATTTGCGCCTGTTATGGTTCATCAGGAGCGTGTGGAGAAACATATTCTTGAGAATGAAAAGGAGTCGAGAGAATATATTGTGCAGGCATGGGCGGAGGCTATGGTTATCTATAAAAATTGTCCACATGAATTGAAGCTGTCAAAGGCAATGGAAGAATATCTGAAGGAGATACAGAAACAGTTTATGCCAGAAGATACAAAGGTTGGAATTATTCAGGCGTGGTTGGACGATTGTACAGACGAATATGTATGCAGCGAGATGATTTACAGAGAAGCATTGCGACATGAGTACGAAGAACCGAAACAATGGGAGATTAAGGAAATTAACAGCATTATGAATACCTGTATTGACGGGTGGGAGAAAATCAGTTCTCACAGGTTCGGAAAGTATGGATTGCAGCGTGGCTGGAAACGAAGAACCAATATGCAGGGATTTTCACCGTTGCCGGAGAATGCGAAGACACCTTTTAAGGAATAAATGACAGAATGGGTTTTTTTGTACTTTGGGTATCTTCATATTTTCGATTTGCTGTATGCCAACAAATTGGTTGGCAGAACAAAACGAGAATAACGAAGTTACCCAGACATCAGAAAGAGCGGCAGTATATTTTAAACTCTTTTTTATCCGGTTTACAGGGCGCGTTTACATTTTTGTAAACGGTGAGTTTACAGCGGAATATAAGAAAATCAAGGCTTTCAGCCATTTGTAAACGGTGTAAACAGAAAAAACTGAAAACGCAATAACAAGATTAACAATAATATGGAGGACATTTATGATGCAGAAATATAGCAACAACACAAAAATCATTATTGGGCTGGATCATGGTTACGGAAATATTAAGACAGCGCACAGGATATTCAGGACAGGCGTAGAATGTTTTGAGGAAGAACCGATTGTCAGCATGAATTATATCAAGTATAAGGATAAGTATTATGTGATAGGGGAAAACCATTTGATTTATCAGGGCAACAAGACAGATTCTCTGGATTTCTTTATCCTTACGTTGGCAGGTTTGGCGGAGGAACTGAAATTCCGAGGGTTGCATGAGGCAAAAGTGGTGCTGGCTGTCGGACTTCCTCTTGCTTGGGCGAAAAGTCAGGCAACGGATTTTAAGAAATATTTGATGCAGGAGCAGGAGTTGTTCTTTTCATTTCGCAAAGAAAATTACAGGGTGCATTTGTGCGGAGTGGAAGTATTTCCGCAGGGATTTGCGGCGGTGTGCAATGCTGGTTTGATGAAAGGTTTTAATATGATAGCGGATATCGGAAATGGCACGATGAACGTGATGCAGATTATTGACGGCAGACCATTAGAGAAAAGTCTTGTGACGGATAAATTCGGTGTTTCGATCTGTATGAAGGAAATACAAAAAGAACTGTCAAAATCAGCAGGGGAAAGTATACCGGAGGTTATGATTGAACCGATGCTGATAAATGGGTTACAGGGCAGGACGGATGACGTTGCAAAAATAGTTGGTCGGATTGCGGAGCGATATGCAGGAGATATTTTAAAGAGGTTAATTGATTATGGATATAAGGAAAATCTGGTGCATCTTTATGTGATTGGCGGGGGCGGCTGCCTGCTCAGGCATTACAATAATATTGCATCGAAGGGGAATGTAACATTTATTGAGGATATCTGCGCCAATGCAAAATGGTATGAATATCTTGCAATGCAGAAACAGCGCAGACAGGCGGTATAGAAATGGGGTTATAGAATGAGAAAGACCTATAAATGCAGTAATATAAAATTCTGCATGGAAGATGAAAACCAGCGCAGGACATGGGAATATTTGCAGGGAATGACAAGAAAAGATGGTTCTTATGGAAAGATACTTTCTGATGCGTTTGTAGCGGTTCTTGACGGGCATGTACAGTTTGAAACTGATAGTGTGGTGCGTGATTCCGCTATTCTATCGGGGCAGGATACATATATTTTCGGGAAGATGCTGGATAGAGCGTTGGAACAAAAATTTCATGAAATGCTACAAGAGATTCAGAAGGTTTTAGAGGAGCAGATCAGAGATAGTTTCAGTGAGTATATCTCAGTAGTTCATTCCAATGCAGAAAAGCCTATGGAAAAGACTGGTGCGGACGGAATGGAGCAGATGCAGGAGCCGAAATTATCTGAGGATATGATGGCGTTTGCATTTGCAATGGGCGAATAGGCGGTTCCGAAATTTTATATTCGGTACTAAATTCTGAAAAGGAAGCCTATTGAACGGTACCGAAAAGCTTAAATTCGGTACTGTTGCCCAAAACGAATGACGGCTGTATTCTGCCGGAATGAGCAGTCTGTCGGATGGTTTTTCCGGCAGAACACGGATGCCGTCAGGCAGACGGTATTTGCCAGCGGCAAATACTACCCTCGGAGAGCGCCTTACTTCTGATGCGTATGCGTCAGAAGTAATAAGGCGTTACTTTTGACAAAAGTAACAAACCGTAGTTAGTCTTTATACATAAAAATATGAGAAAGAGAGTGGTGCATTGGCGGCAAAAACAATTTCTTTTCCAAAAGGGAAAGGGCATCTTACACATAACAACAGGGATTTTATCTGCAATAATGTGGTGCCGGAAAGAACAGCTTGGAACCGGACTTACATACAGGAACCGTTAAAGGATGCATATGAGAAATGCTTTGGACAGGCACTCAGGGATTATAATGCGGCGCAGAAGCGTAAGGATAGGCAGAAAGACGATTATCTGAAAGAGATAGAAAATTCCGGCAACAAGGAAAAGACATTTTATGAAAATATCGTACAGATAGGAAAAAAGACGGATACTCCAGTTGCAGACGAAAACGGTGTGTTGACGGAGGATGCAAAAGCGGCGATAGCGGTCTTGGAGCAATATGCAAGGACGTTTCAGGAACGTAATCCGAATCTATATTTATTTAACTGTGTGATGCATTTGGACGAGGCAACGCCGCACCTGCATATAGATTATATCCCTGTGGCTCATGGATATAAAAAAGGCATGAAAACACGCAACAGCCTGACAAAAGCATTCCAGCAGATGGGATTTGCAAAGGCTGTCAGCAGAAAGCAGAATGAAACGGTTGCGTGGCAGGAACGGGAGAGGGAGTATCTGACAGAACTGTGCAGGGAGCAGGGGATTGAAATAGAAGTCCTCGGTATACAGAGGGATAACCTGTCGCTGCCAGAATATAAGGCGGCAATGCGTGAGGTGGAGCAGTTGGAACAGCAGGCAGTGGTGCTGGATAAGCGGAATGAGGCTCTTGAACAGCAGAATGATGATTTTGCGCAGAAAACATCGGAACTTTGCGGACAGGTGCAGGAAATGGAGGCGCAAAATAATGAGCTGGTTTTACAGGCACAGAAACTTACAGAGCAGATTGAGGAAGCGGAGGCAAAAGAGAAAGCGGCGAAGGAAGTACTTGCGAAACATGATTTAAGGGCGGAAACATTTAAAATGATTTCAAAGGAAGTGGCAGCGGAAACAAAAAGTATGAAAAGTGTTGCTGTTCCTGTGACAAATCTTTTCGGCAGCGAAGAATGTGTCAAAGTAAAGAAAAGCGACTGGAATAAAATACTGGATGCTTTCAACAAGGCAGTATCAAGAAATCATCTTTTGGAAAAGTATGAGAAGAAGATTTCTGGTTTGGAGCGGAAGATAGATACGCTTACTGAGCAAGTCGAAAAATTAAAACGGTTTGTAGCATCGAGGGGACTTGGAGAGGCGTTTGTAGAATTTGTAAAATCGCTTGCACCAAAGACAATGAAACAGCGATTGGAGGACGCAAAATCAGAGGCAGATGTGCATAACAGACAAAAGGAAATGCCAGAAAGGGGGCAGGCAGAAAAATGTAAGCGATGGCAACAGGAAATGTAAATTTTAAAGGAAAGAGAGGAACAGACAATGAATTTAATTTATGAGAAATGTGGAGATTATTTGATTCCAAACTTAATACCTGATCCAGAGCCAGAGGGAGAACTGCGAAAATTTGGTTTGATGCGGAAATCTTATTTGGAGAACCATAGACGGGGCATTTATGCAGGGCTGCTGTTATCGGGCAAATTAAAGAAGCATCTGCTTATGATACAGGGGCAGGCAGAGGAAAGATTTGATTTGCTTGTGGAGCAGATGGCAGAGAGGGAAGGTGTGACGGAGAAGTTAAAAGCACAGAATCAGATACTTTGGGTTCGGAGAATAAATAATATTCGGACGAGGGCAGAGGAAATAGTGAGGGAAGAGATAATTTATATATTATAGCCGAGGACAGGGGATGACGTGTAGCTGTACCTTGTTGTATTTGAGGTAAGAATATTATGTGAAATTATTTTTAAAATATACTTGCTATTATTCCAAAGCTGGAATATAATATATGACAGGTCAAGTCGTGAACACGGAGGATGGATATGGAATACTTAACAGTAAAAGAAACAGCTCAAAAGTGGGGTATTTCCGGAAGAAGAATAAACACATTGTGTAATGAAGGCAGAATAGCAGGTGCAGAGAAAAAGGGGCTTATGTGGCTGATACCAAAGGATGCCGAAAAACCTGCTGATTTGAGATATGGCAAAAAACAAATGACTGAGGAGAACAAATAAATGGCGAATTTAGCAATCGATGTGATGTGGGATGATAGCCCTGTAGATGTTACAGCAGAGGCAAACTTTATATGGAGTATTGCGAACAAATTACGAGGTTCTTATATGCCCGATAAATATGGTGACGTTATTATCCCTATGACGATTATTAGACGTTTTGAATGTGCTTTGCTTGATGATGAAGTGAAAAGAAAAGATGTTATTGATACTTTTAAACAGAATCCAAACTACCCAGAAAAAGCATTATTCAGAAAATCAGGTTTTCAATTTTATAATACCAGTGATTATACGTTACAGGAGCTTTGCAACGATGCTGACCATGTGGCAGCGAATTTTAGGGCATATATAGCAGGATTTTCTGCAAATGTGCAGGACATTTTGAAAGAGCTGGAAATGGAGCAGCATATCAATAAGATGGACAAGGATGGATGCCTGTATTCTGTGGTCAAAGCGTTTTCAGAACTGGATTTAAGCCCAAGAACTTTTGACAGTATCAAAATGGGATACATATTTGAAAATCTCATAGGCAGATTCTATCAAAATGTGGATGCCGGACAGTTTTATACAGGCAGGGATATTATTAAATTGTTGGTATCGCTTTTGATTTCGGAGGGATGCGATGACATTTTTGATGCGGGGAAGATAATAACAGTCTGTGATCAGGCATGTGGTACAGGTGGTATGCTTTCAACAGCATACAGCTATCTCAAGCATTATAATCCTTCTGCGGATGTGCGGTTGTTTGGACAGGAGATGATGGGGCAGTCTTATGCAGTAGGTCTGGCGGAGATGCTGATTAAAGGACAGAATGCCGAGAACTTTCGCCATGCGGATACCTTAAAAGAGGACTGTTTTGAAGGTACAAAAATGCGGTTCTTAATTGAGAATCCACCTTTTGGTACACCGTGGTCTGGAAAGGACGCAAAGGCAGGACAGGAAGATGCTGTAAATGCTGAATATGCAAAAAGATTTCATGGACGGTGGGGCGCAGGTCTTCCAAGCGGTGGTGATTCACAGCTTTTATTTTTGCAGTCAGCAGTTGCGAAGCTGGATGACCAACAAGGAAGGGCAGCCATTATTGAAAATGGTTCTCCGCTTTTTACAGGCGGTACAGCATCAGGAGAATCACAGGTAAGAAGATGGCTATTGGAGAATGATTTGATTGAGGCGATAATCCAAATGCCGACAGAACTGTTTTACAATACAGGTATCAGCACTTATGTGTGGATATTGTCAAAAAACAAAAGAAAAGAGAGAGTAGGAAAGATTCAGCTTATAGATGCCTCTGGTATCTGCCATAAACTGCGTAAGCCTTTGGGCAACAAGAAAAATGAATTTAGTCCAGAGGACAGAAAGAAGATAACAGAATTATATGCCAACTTTATAGAAAATGAGTACAGTAAAATTTATGATAATACGGAGTTTATTTACAAAGAGTATGCAGTAATGCAGCCTTTACAGAGAAGCTATTCTATTACAGAGGATAGTATACAGGCAATGCTACGGCAGGGTACGTTAAAAAATCTGTGGGATGAAATAAAAGTAGCGCAGTTGGAGGAATTGGGAACTACGATTACAGGGAAAGAACAGAAAGCACTTGATAATTTTTATAAGAACAGGCCAGTGTATGATGCAATCCTTGATGCACTGCAATCGTCGGTATCCGATCAGAAATGGCTTTCTCCCGATGAATTTATGCCAGTAATAACAGAAATTCTTTCAGATGTAGCGGATAATAAGACAATACAGAAGATTGCAGATGGTCTTTCAGTTAGGGATAAGGAAGCGGTAATTCAAAGGGATAAGAAAGGGAACATTCTGTTTGATAAGTCTACGAAAGATTCGGAAATCGTAAAGGTAGAAGAAGATATTGATTCTTATATGGAAAGGGAAGTGCTGCCCCATATACCGGATGCTGTGGCATTTTGGGAAGAGGATCTTGAAGCGAAGAATCCTGTTATCAGGACAGGTGCGGAGATTCCCTTTACAAGATATTTTTATAGGTATCAGCAGCCGACACCAAGTGAGGAACTGGAAGCCAGATTTAGTGAATTGGAGTTGGCAGTTAGTGAACGCGTGGCTAGGCTGTTTGGGGGTAAGTGATATGTCTGAAATGAAAGATAGTGGGATTGATTGGATTGGCAAATGTCCTGCCTCATGGCAGTTTCTCAAGGGAAAGTACATTTTTTCATTGCGTAATGATAGAGGGAACACGATAGAATTGCAATTACTTTCTCCAACTCAGAAATTTGGTGTTATTCCACAGTCTTTGTTTGAAGAATTAACAACAAATACGACAGTTAAAGTAAAAGAAAATACAGATTTATCACAATTCAAAACAATTCACAATGGGGATTTTTGCATTAGTTTGCGAAGTTTTCAGGGGGGATTTGAGTATTGTGCTTATGAAGGAGTTGTGTCACCTGCATATCAAGTATTTTATCCAACAACAAAAATCTGTGATAACTACTATAAGTATTTATTTAAAGATCAAAGTTTTATCGGCAAGATGAATTCATATACACTTAGTTTACGAGATGGAAAAAATATAGCATTTGCCGATTTTGGAAACACATATTTGCCAGTACCACCATTAAGTGAACAAGAAAAGATATCTTTATTCTTGGATGAAAAATGTTCAGAAATAGATAAACTGTTTGCAGATATTCAAAAAGAGATTGATATATTGGAAGAATACAAGCGTTCTGTCATTATGGAAAAAGTAACAAAAGGGTTAGAGCCAAATGTGGAAATGAAGAATAGTGGAATTGAGTGGGTAGGAGAGATTCCGCATGATTGGAATAAAATTAAAATAAAATATGCGACAATAGAAATAAAAAAGGGGATTTCACCTGACTATACTGAAGCGGAAAAAACAAAAATAATAAATCAGGCTACTTTTAGCAAGGGATTTTTTGATATAGAAAATATCAGATTTGCGAATGATGATTTCAATAAAAGTAAAGGAAAAGTTCAAAGAAATGATGTCCTGCTTGCAACCACAGGAGGAGGGGTTCTAGGTAAAACATATTATTTTGATGAAGAGGGTGAATTTTTGGCATCAACAGATGTAGCATATTTAAGAGTTGATACATCTAAATTATTGGCGAAATTTTTATATTATTGTTTGACGATAAATTATATTATGTTTAATGATCTAATGGCGAATGGTTCAACTAACCAGACACATTTTGATATGCCTTCTCTTTTTAATATGTTTTTACCATTACCAAATATAAAAACACAGAATATAATCATAGACTATCTTGATAAAAAGTGTTTAGAAATAGAGGATATAATAACAAAAAAGAAACAACAATTGGAAATTCTTAACCAATATAAAAAATCAATGATTTATGAATATGTTACAGGGAAGAAAGAGGTGGTTTGATGTCGTTTACAAGAGTTTCAAAAGAAGCTGAGGATGTCTTGATGGAAATATTGGAGCATGAACACGACAGTGATTACTGGAAAATTCGTTTTGATAGATTATCAAATCGTGATGATATTGTGTTGAGGGGATGTTTTAAAGAATTACGAGAAGGTGGACTTATCAATGTCGAATATGCAGATAACTATCCGTATCTGATAACTATACTAAAAGATGGTTATTTGTACGAAAAGCATTTGGAAGAGGAGAAGGATGCTGAATTGACTCCGTTTGAAAGAGAACTTAATGAACTTCTGAAACGAGCAAAAAATATCAAAGCACCAATTAATACTGCGCCACCTAATATGAGTAAGGATGAATATAATAAACCAAGTGAGATTTGGATGAATGATGTACAGATTTTTTACGACAATTATCTTAAAGACCATACTTTGGGTAATAGGATAAGCACATTATTATTCCATAGGGGATTAGGTGCGTATGGGGAATTAGTGGCAGCGCTTATAAGTGTAAGCAAAGACAGGAAATTTATTGATAAAATAAATGGAGTACAGGAAGTTTTAGTGCCTAAATATCAGGCAAAAGCAATACCGAAATATGATGTGTTTATATCCCATGCAAATAAGGATAAGGAAGAACTGGTAGAAGATTTATATAAATCTTTAGATAAGTTGGGAATACAAATATTTTATGATAAAGAATCTATTGAATGGGGAGATAACTGGAAGGATAAGATATTGAATGGTGTTAAAAAAGCTGAGTTTGCTATTATTGTCATATCAGAAAACTTTTTTGGCAGAGAATGGACAGAGAAAGAACTTAAAGAACTATTATCGAGGCAAAACAGGAATGGACAGAAGCTAATACTTCCCATACTCAAAAATATAACAATGGATCAATTACAGCAGGAATATCCATCAGTGGCGGATATTCAGGCGATAGATTCTAAAAATTATTCCACTGATGAAATAGCTTTGATGTTTGCGAAACAATTGATAAAGAGATTGAAGACCGAATAAAAGTGTTTGGGGAGGATACAATAAATGCAAAATGATGTGTTATCCGAAAAAGAATATCAGAAATACATATTGAAACGGCTTTCTGAAAATGGATATGAAATAAAGCCAGCTTCTGGTTATGACCGCTTTTTTGCAATAGACAGGGAGGCGCTTTTTCGGTTTCTGAATACAACACAGCCTGATGAAATGGATGCGCTCAGAAAAGTATACAAGACAGATTTAGAAAACACGATTATTGGTGTTATCAATGCGGAAGAAACAAAGACAAGAGGAAGCAGACTGGATGTATTAAAACATGGGGTAGAAATTGCAAACCATAAGCTGGAGCTTATGTATACAAAACCGGCAACCACATTCAACCCTGCGCTTAATAAGCTATATGAGCAGAATAATTTTTCCGTGTCAGAAGAAGTCTGGGCAAGCGACAAGGAAAGGATAGACCTTGTAATTTTCTTAAACGGTCTGGCAATCATGACATTTGAACTGAAATGTAATGCGGGGGGGCAGTCCTATCAGGATGCAATATATCAGTACCGCATACAGCGTGACCCAAAGACAAGGCTTTTCAGGTGGAAAGCAGGGGCGTTGGTGGATTTTGCAATGGATTTGGAACAGGTCTATATGACTACGAAGCTGGACGGAGCATCAACGTTCTTCCTGCCCTTTAATATGGGAAAGGGAGAGGGGATTGATACAGGAGCAGGGAATCCAATTTATGAAGATAAATACAGCGTATATTATATGTGGGAAGACATTCTGCAAAAAGACACGCTGATTGAGATACTTGGCAAATTTATGTTCATTGAAGTTAAGGAAAAGAAAGACCCTGTGACAGATAAAATGAAACGCTCTGAGACGGTTATTTTTCCACGATATCATCAGTTGGATGTCATCAGGAAGACATTGGCAGAGGTTGTGGCAACGGGTTCCAGCCCAAATTATCTGATACAGCACTCCGCTGGTTCGGGCAAGACCAATTCTATTGCATGGCTGGCGCACAGACTGGCATCTCTGCATGATAAAGAGAACAAAATCATATTTGATAATATTATCATTTGTACGGACAGGGTAGTGGTGGATAGGCAGCTTCAGCAGGCGGTAATGGGAATTGAACATAAAACAGGGATGATTCGGGTTATGGATGAAAAGTGCAATTCCAATGACCTTGCGCTTGCGATTCAGGGAAATACGAAAATTATCGCCACTACAATACAAAAATTCCCGTATATTGTTGACAGTGTAAAGGGGCTGAAAAACAAGAAATTTGCAGTCATTATAGACGAGGCTCATTCGTCCACAGCAGGTAAGAATATGGCAGCGGTGACAATGACGCTTGGTAATGGAGATAAAGTGGTATATGATACAGAGGACATGATTGTTGACCAGATTTCCAAACAGGGAAAACAGGAGAATGTTTCCATGTTTGCTTTTACGGCAACGCCAAAGCCTACAACAATACAGCTTTTCGGGCGCGAGAATACAAGGGGACAGAAAGAGGCTTTTCATTATTATACGATGAAACAGGCGATAGAAGAAGGCTTTATTCTCGATGTGCTGGATAATTATTTAAACTATGAAACTTATTACAAGCTGAACAAGGAAATTGAGGAAGATCCTACCTTGCAGACAAATGAAGCCAAAAGACAGATTGCCCGGTTTATTCAGCTCCATGAAGTAAATATAGGGCAGAGGGTAGAGATTATTATTGAGCATTTCAGAACCTCGGTCATGCAGGAGTTGGGTGGACGCGCAAAGGCTATGGTTGTAACAGAATCAAGGGCGGGGGCAGTCAAATACAGACAGGCTTTTGAAGATTATATAAAGAAAAAAGGTTATACGAATATTCGTGCTTTGGTGGCGTTTTCCGGCAAGGTGACGCTGGAGGATAAAGAATATACAGAAGCAGGAATGAATGGCATATCAGAGAAAAATCTGCCTGACGAGTTTGACAAGGACGAGTATCAGGTACTTCTTGTTGCGGATAAATACCAGACAGGATTTGACCAGCCGAAACTGTGCGCTATGTATATCCTGAAAAAGCTGCATGGAGTGACTGCGGTACAGACACTTTCCAGACTGAACCGTATCTGCCCGCCTTATGAGAAGAAGACATTCGTATTGGATTTTGTCAACAAATATGAGGACATTGTGGCGGCATTTTCCAAATATTACACAAAGACAGTTTTGTCTAATTCGGTTACACCTCGTGCAATTTATGATATTGAAGCGAAGATAGACGGATACTTTTTCTTAGACCCTGCCGATGTGGAATCCTTTAATAAAGTATTGTATGAATCGTCGCATACAGCGAAGGACAAAAAGCAGATGACCTTTTATTTGCAAAAAGCAAGACGTGTGATAGACGGCTTTGCAGATGATAAAAGAGGGCAGATTGCATTAGACATCAGGCATTTTATTAGGTTTTATGAATTTCTGTTACAGGCTTCCTGCTTTGAGGATGTGGAGCTGCATAAGAAATATAATTTCCTGTCCTATTTGATAGCATATATCAGGATTAATCACGGAGGGGGAGGCTATAATCTTGATGGCATGATTAAGGCATCTGAATTCCTCCAGAAAAAAGGAGAGGAACACAAGAAAAGCAATATAACCGCAAGTCCTGTGATGAAGCTGCCCACAGCATATGATATTGTATTGAGTCCTGCAAAGGAAGAACGCCTTTCACAGATTATCAGAGAGATAAACAGCAGGACAGGCAGACAATATGACAATGATGTTGCAATCAAGGCAGCATTGCAGATTCGGGATATTATGAAAAAGTCCGAGGAACTAAAGACCAGCGCAAAGAATAATTCGGAACAGGATTTTGAATTTGCATATTTTGACCATGTTGACGATGCGCTGATAGATGGATTGGAGCAGAATCAGGATTTCTTTACCCTGCTTTTGCAAAACGATGAAATTAAACATGAAGTGCTGGGGCTGTTTTTGAGTGATACTTATCATAGTTTGCGGAATGGAGAAGATGTGGGAAGTGGGATTGTATATCAATATGAAAATCTTAAACCGATGATGGTTGCGGAAAAGCCTGTGGATTATGGGAGTAAGGAAGAATAACAAGATATAATGTATTATTAGAGCATAAATAACTGCGAAATACATAGGGAAAGTTTTATAATACTATAAATTTTGAATTCGCTACACAGTGTGTAGCGAATTGGAAGGAGTGCAGAAGTGTCAAATTTAGATTTGATAGACAGTGAAGAAGAACGTCAGTTTTACAGAGACATTCACGAGATATTGGAACATGCAAAAAATACAGCCTATGCGGCAGTTAATGATATTATGACTTATGCTTATTGGGATATTGGAGAGAGAATTGTTGAACAAGAACAAAAAGGGGCATCTAAGGCAAAATATGGCTCATATCTGATAAAGAGACTGGCACAAGAACTTTCGGGTGAATATGGTTCGGGTTTTTCTGTTGCGACTATTAGGAATTGCAGACAGTTATATTTGACATTTTCAAAAGAATCATATGGTTATTCAATGCTTGGAAAAGTTCATTGGTCTCATCTTAGAACGATAATGAGGCTGGATGATGAGGATGAACGCAATTTCTATTTAAATGAAACCGCAAATGAATATTGGTCTGTAAGAGAGCTGGAACGTAATATAAAGTCGGGTTATTATAAGCGTATTCTTTCAACACAGTTTCCAGATAAAGCAGGACAAACGCCCAAATTTGTAAAAGATCCATATGTCTTGGAGTTTATGGGTATCAGCAATCCTGATAAAATCATTGAAAAAGATGTCGAAAGTGCAATTATCAGCCATTTGCAGAAATTTTTACTGGAAATGGGAAAAGGCTTTTGCTTTGTGGACAGGCAGATGCACATATGCACCGAAACATCGGATTTCTATATTGATTTGGTGTTTTATAATTATATTTTAAAGTGCTTTGTACTGATAGACCTGAAAAGCCATAAACTGACACATCAGGATATCGGGCAGATGGATATGTATATTCGTATGTTTGATGACCTGAAGAAACAGGAAGATGATAATCCGACGATAGGTATTATATTCTGTACGGACAAAGATGAAACAATGGTAAAATATTCTGTTTTAAATGAAAGTGAACAGATATTTGCGTCTAAATATATGACAGTGTTGCCTACAGTAGAAGAACTGCGGGATGAATTAGAACGTAATCAATTGATGTATAGTGAAAATAAAACAGAATAACTCACTACACGCTGTGTAGTGAATTGAGAAATAGCAGAATAGTTTGTTCAATACAGAAAGGAAATTAAAATGATAGATTTTACACAGTTAGGTTTAAATTCTCTTCAAAAACAAATTAATCCAAGAGATATTTTCATGGGGTTATCAAATAAATCTAAAAAATATCAATATCCACGGGATGTTCAAGGAGAAGTTTGGAAACAATGGTTTGAACAAAGAAATGATAGAGATACCATAATTAAAATGAATACAGGAAGTGGAAAAACGGTTGTTGCATTAATGATTTTGCAAAGTTGCTTAAACGAAGGTGTTGGTCCAGCAATGTATGTTGTTCCAGACAAATATTTAGTTGAGCAGGTGATTGGTCAGGCGAGGGAATTAGGGATAAAGATTGTTGATTCAGAAGTTGATTTAGATTACCAAAGAAAAAGAGCTATTTTAATAACAACTATTCAAAAGTTGGTTAATGGAAAGAGCGTCTTTGGTTTAAGAGAAGAAAATAATTATTCAATTGGCAGTGTTATAATTGATGATATGCATGCATGTATTGGAAGCATTCAGGAGCAATTTTCGATAACAATTCATAGTGGAGACTCATTATATAAGCAGATTATAAAGATGTTTTATGATGTAATGAATGTACAAGCAGAAGGTCGTTTTGCAGATATTGTAGAAAATAGGAATATTTTTGACAATATGTTGGTTCCATTTTGGAGTTGGCAAGATAAGTGTCAAGAGATATATCGATTATTATGTGAAAATAGAGAAAATGATCATATTAAATTTAAATTAGATCTTGTGAAGGATTGCTTAAAGTTGTGTCATTGTTATATTTCAACAAAAGCGGTTAGTATTATACCAAACTGTACTCCAATACATAAAATAAGGAGTTTTGATGATGCAAAGAGAAGAATTTACATGAGTGCTACATTGCCAGATGACAGTCCGTTCACAACAGTAATGGGAGTGAGTTTTAAAGACGATATGCGAGTTATCACGCCAGAAAAAGCTAATGATATAGGAGAAAGGCTGATTGTTGTGCCTAAAATAATCAATAAGGATTTAACTGAGATTGAAATGAGAAATGCACTTATTGAAAAGGCTAAAGAATACAACGTAGTTGTACTTGTTCCATCATTTGCTATGTCAAAGTATTGGGAGGAAAACGGGGGAATAGTATTATCTTCTAGTAATATTTCAAATGGTATTTGTCGAATTAAGGACAGTAATCATGGCTTATATGTAATTGTGAATAGATATGATGGGATAGATTTGCCGGATGATTCATGTAGAATATTAGTTATTGATGGACTTCCCAATATAAGTAATATGAACGATAAATATGAACAGGAAGTGGTTAGAAAAAGTGAGAGGATTCAGCGTGAGCAGGTACAGAGGATAGAGCAGGGAATGGGGCGAGGAGTGAGATCTAATAATGATTATTGCTTAATTTATTTGTTGGGAAACCAATTAACGAATGTTTTGTATGCTGATGATGGATATAATTATTTTAGTAATGCTACAAAAGCTCAATTTGAATTGTCGGAAAAAATGTGTGAACAGATAGAGGGACAATCATTAAATGAGATTATGGAAATAGGAGATTATATTTTAAAAAGGAATGCTTCTTGGATTGAAATCTGCAAAAATGTTACTGCAGGTGTAGAATATATTTCTTCAGTAAATATTAGTAGTGTAGCAACAACTACAAGAAAGGCTTTTGACTATGGAATGTATGGGGACTATGCTAAAGCAGCAGAAGCGATTAACTATCTGGTTAATGAAGAATCAAATGGACGTTTAAAGGGATATTACAAGCAAGTTTTGGCAGAATATATTAATTTTATAGATAAAAGTGAGGCACAACAAATTTTGAAGTCTGCTAAAGTAGACAACATGGAAGTGCTCAATCCTATTGAGGGAATTCAATTTATAAAGGATACAAAAGAATTGCCAGAACAGTCAAGAAATATTATTGACAATATTAATAAATGCCAGTTGAATGAAAATAAACTAATATTATATGTGGATGATACCTTGGATGATTTGAAGTTTGTTGCAGGAACATCAAAGAAATTTGAGAATGCAATTAAGGAAATATTTATAATTATTGGATATGCTGCACGACAGCCGGAAAGAGAGGTTGGGAAAGGACCAGATGATTTTATTATTTTAGGATCAGGAAATTATTTTGTTATAGAGTGTAAAAACGAAACGACAACAGATACGATTAACAAGCATGATTGTAATCAGCTAAATGGTTCTTTTATGTGGTTTAATAATCTGTATCAAGATGAACAGGTAAGCTGTACTCCTATTATGATTCATAATAGCAATGTATTTAATTTTGAATGTTCTCCACAATCTGATATTAAAATTATAACACCTGAGCTATTAGAAAAATTTAAGAAAAATGTAAGAGATTTTATTGTAGCATTGTGTCAGAAGAATAATTTTAAAAATGTTGAAAAAATAAATACTCTGATACGAGGATATAAGTTGAATAAGGAGGTTTTAGTTGACGAATATACTGTGTCATACTATGTTAAAGGTAAATAATGAGGAAGCTGAGATAAACTTTTTAAATCTATCTTTTTCAATGCAGTATATAGTGAGGGGCATTATATAGAATTGGGTACAATTTGGGTACACCAGATTTGAAACCACATAAACGAGAGATAAAAGCACATCAAAATGATACGATTTTGTAAGAAAAAGTAATGTAAAACAGGACTTGCAACGAACTGGAAAAAGAGTTCGAGTGATGAAATGGGTTTTGAGAAGCTAGTATTTATGCGGATTCCAAACAAAATTGTTTAGGTGTTGGCAACGATTTGGCAACATTTTTCACATCACGCATTAAATAATTACATCAATGGCATAAGAAAAACCTTGCTGATTTTCAGATATGTAACTGAATATCGGCAAGGTCTTTTTATGCTTATTTCTGTTTTTTCTTTTTAGCTGTTTTCTTTTCTTCTTTCTCGATTTTCTGAAATTCCTCCATAAGCATATCGCTGACCGCCTGTGAGGGGACTTTCGCCCAATGATGCGAAGTGTCCAGTTCGGGGTACTTGTACCGCCACTGGTCGTATTCCTCTTTGGTAATCTCGCCCTGTTCCAGTTTGGCGGCTTGCTCCTGCCATGCGTGGAACATATCAAACATGGACGTATAAGTGGAATAGTCGGATTTGTCAAGGCGCAGGCAGATTTCCCCGTCAATCTCCCCGATTTTCAGCCCGTACATATCCTCTAGCGCAAAGAGCGTGTGCATAAGCCCGATATAGGTATCAATATCCGGCACGGTGAGGGCGTGGGTGCTTATATCAAAGATACCCGCCATTTCTTTTACAAGGTCGTGCTTTGGTGTCCTCGCTTCGGTTTCATACTGTGCCATACGGACATCAGAGGTCTTTCCGAGAAAGCCGAGGATTTCACCTAACTGTTTCTGTGTCATGCCCTTTCGGTTGCGGAAAAAGCGGATACGTTTGCCGATTGCCATAATAAAACCTCCGTTATTGTGAAGTGAGGTAAAGTCATGCCAGCTCGATTACGCTCCGCTTCATCTCGCTGTGGCGGTGCGCCATATACGCCTGTCAGAAAGTAGTTCAGTGTGTGCAAGCACCCGCCGCCCTGTTTTCCGCCAGTCGTGCATGACTTTACTTAAACAAATCTGTTGAAGTTAGTATAACATGGTGCAATAGAAATAGCAAGAATAACTTAAATAAAAAAAGTTAAGATTTTCCTGCAAACCACTTGACTTAACGGAATTTATTTAGTATCATATCAACAAGACTTAAACAAAAACAGTTAAATATTGAAAGGAGAGGGTATCTGAATGACAGAGAAATCATTTATGACGGTGGAGGAAGTGGCAGCGGAACTGCGTGTGTCAAAGTCAAAAGTCTATCAGATTGTAAGGGAACTGAACGCAGAAATGCAGAAACAGGGCTATCTGACGGTGGCAGGACGTGTGAACGCTACATTTTTTCATAAAAAGGTATGTTACAGCAAATAGAAAGGAGATGATGAAATGGCTGTATACAAGGACAACGCTACGGGGACGTGGCGAGTTATCTACCGCTTTACCAACTGGAAAGGGGAGAGGAAACAGACACAAAAGAGAGGTTTTGCAACCAAAAGGGAAGCGCAGGCGTGGGAGCATGAAGCCATGTTAAAGCAGGGCGCAAAGCTGGATATGACGTTCGGCAGTTTCTTTGAAGTGTACGAAGCCGACAAGAAACAGCGTGTCAAGGAAAGCACTTGGGAGTCCAAAAGCCATGTGATACGGACAAAGATTTTACCGTATTTTGAGAACCGCAAAATCGCAGAGATTGAAGCAAAGGACGTGATTGCGTGGCAGAATGAGTTAATGGCATACCGTGACGAGAAAGGAAAGCCCTATTCAGCGGATTATTTGAGGACAATCCATGCACAACTTACGGCGATATTCAACCATGCGGTAAACTTTTATAATCTTCCTTACAACCCGGCAAGGCGGGCGGGAACGATTGGGAGCGAAGCCGTTAAGGAAATGGACTTTTGGACGAAAGAGGAATATCTGAAATTCTCCGAAGCCATGATGGATAAGCCCCGTTCCTATTATGCGTTTGAAATGCTCTACTGGTGCGGTATGCGTTCCGGCGAACTTCTTGCCTTAACGCCTGCTGATATTGATTTTGAGAAACAGACGGTCACGATTAGCAAGACTTTCCACCGCTCCAAAGGGCGTGACATTATCACAAGCCCTAAGACGAAAAAGAGCAACCGCACAATCAAAATGCCGCCGTTTCTCTGTGAGGAAATGCAGGAGTACATCAAAATGCTTTATGACATCAAGCCGGACGAGCGTTTATTTACGGTCACAAAATCCTACCTCAATCACGAAATGGAGCGAGGGGCGAAGCAGGCAGGCGTTAAGAAAATCCGTGTCCACGATATTCGCCATAGTGCGGTTTCACTCTTAATCAACATGGGATTTTCGGTATTAGCGATTGGGGAGCGCATGGGGCATGAAGCGGAGAAAATCACTTACCGTTACGCCCACCTGTTCCCCACGGTGCAGACGGAAATGGCGGAGAAATTGGAAATGGAGAGAATGACAAAGGAGGAAAATCCTCTGCTCCTGCAAGGGCAGTCGCATTTTCCTGCGGAAAACAGGGAGGATTAGGAAAATGGAAAAATCACTGGATTACAAGGGAAGATGGCGCAACCATACGGTGGCATTCCGGGTGTCGGACGAAGAAGCAAAGCTGTTGAATGATTTGGTGGCACTGTCGGGGCTGACAAAGCAGGACTATATCACAAGGCGGCTCTTATGCCGGGACGTTGTGGTGCAGGGCAATCCGAGGGTGTATAAGGCACTGAAAAATCAGATGGCGGCAATTTATGAGGAATTGAAACGTATGGAAAGCATAAGCCCGGACAATGACGAACTACTCTATACATTACAAGTTATTGCAATCACTTTGGACGGTCTGAAAGGGGAAGATGAATGACAGAAAAAAAGAAATCGACTGCTCCCGTATCATCTGTTGGCGCAGATGGGGAACAGCCAAACAAAAAAATATCCAATGAAATTATAGCAAATGAAACAGCAAAAAACAATCTGCAAGCCACAAAAAGCCCGGAGAAATCCGGGCAGGGCGGCGGGCTTCAAACTGTTTCCATGACAGAACTGTATGATACGGTGTACTCGCCGAGAACGCCTGTTGTGGACGGCTTTCTGTATGGCGGCACTTACCTCTTTGTGGGTGCACCGAAAGTGGGAAAATCATTCTTTATGGGGCAGCTTGCCTACCATGTGGCTATGGGGCTTCCGCTGTGGAATTATCCCGTCCGAAAAGGGACGGTATTATATCTTGCATTGGAAGATGATTATGCAAGGCTTCAGCGGCGGTTGTCCGTCATGTTCGGCGTGGAGTGTGCAGACAATTTATTTTTCGCAACGCAGGCAAAGACGCTGAATGAGGGACTGGACGGAGAATTAGAGGGCTTCATCAAAGAGCATAAGGACGCAAGGCTGATTATCATTGACACGCTCCAAAAGGTGCGTGAGGTCGGCGGGGACAGGTACAGTTATTCCAGTGATTATGAGATTGTGACAAAGTTAAAATCATTCAGCGATAAATACGGTGTCTGCCTGTTGGTGGTTCACCATACCCGCAAGTTGGAGTCCGAGGACAGCTTCGATATG
>DEPD01000004.1:0-25548 GCA_002358575.1 Lachnospiraceae bacterium UBA3401
GTGCATCTGACTATAAGAAGCAGCTCTTGCTTTTTATAGTATAGCACATATTTATAGAATTGTATATTTATTCTGAAAATATTTCCTCTGCATAGGGCTGCACAATCGAGTAGGAGAAACTTACTTCCCCTACTTGCCTCGCTGGATGCCCATGTGCATAAAAAGAGCACAGACCCCTCAAGAAAGCCTGTGCTCTAAAAACGCTACTGACAGATAAAAAATTTTTCCAGCGCCTCAACCGCCTCGCCCTCATCAGTTCCCTTTGCGGCGATTGTCACATTCATTCCCTCAGAGGGGTTAAATGCAATAATTCCCATAATGCTTTTGGCATTGATTTTGTACTTGTCATACTCCAGCAATATCTCGCTTTTGTACTGACTGGCAATCTGAACAATCTCGGCCAATGGATGATCATATCTTTTCTCAATTTCCTTTACCTTTACTTCTCTTTTTAACACACCAGTTCCCTCCGTTACATTTACATATAGACTCATAGAGTCATTTACATATGAAAATTCTCGCAAAGCAATCTTCTTTTTTATATTAATGTAATAATTGATTAATGTAATAATTGCTTAAAATTTGTACTGTATTATTGTCTATTTTTTTTTGAGAAAAGTCAATATTTTTTCTGAAAAATTTTCTCGAAAGACCAAAAACCGTCTTTTTCACGAAAAACAGGCCTATTTTAAGTATTTCATTAGTATTTTCTGCAACACATCTATATCGATTGGCTTGGTCATAAAATCATCAAACCCTTTCTTAATGTACTCTTCCCGCGCACCTGTAACTGCATTTGCTGTCAAAACGACAATCGGCGTGCCATGACTGACGCTCTCCCGATTTCCGTGTAAGTACTGCATTAAATCCGTACCGCTCATCTCTGGCATCATGTCGTCGGTCAAAATCAAATCATACTTTTCTTTGTCGAGCTGTTTGGCTGCTGCCACTCCTCCATCTGCACGGCTCACCTCAATGTCAAGCATTTCCAAAATCGATGCAATGACTTCAAGATTCATCTCATTGTCATCCACCACATAAACCTTTTTCCCAGGAAAACGCATAGTTTCGAGGCTTTCTTCCTGCTCGCTCTGCACCTGAAACTGATTCTTATAGTCTCCAAGAGGAACATTTGAGACAACACGCTGCGGAATTACTACAAAAAAGCTAGACCCTTTTCCATACTCACTCTCCACATTCAGCTTGCCATCCATCAATTGCACAAGCCGGGACGTGATGCTAAGTCCCAGCCCAGTTCCTTCCACACTTCTGTTTTTCAGCAGGTCAAGTCGTTCAAATTCCACGAAAAGCTTTGGAATCTCCTCCTTATGGATTCCCACACCGCTATCCGAAACCCGAATGTCCAACAGAATATTTTCCTCGTCAAGATAGTCAGAGACTTCCCGTTTTTTCACACAGAGTTCCACCCAACCGTTCTCTGTGTATTTCACAGCGTTTGTCAACAAGTTTAGAATAACTTGTTTGATGCGTACTTCGTCGCCGTAAAGCAAATCTGGAAGTGTTTTGTCAATGTCAAGACGCAATTCCAATCCTGCTTTTATCACCCTGTCCTTTATCATTGCCACAACATCATTGAGCACCGACGAAAATCTATAGTCCGATGTTATAATATCCATTTTTCCGGTTTCTATCTTGGAAAAATCAAGGATATCATTGATTAAAGCCAACAATGTTCTTCCGGCACTCTGTATATCCGCGGCATGTTTGCGAATGCTATTATCTTTTGTCTCGTGCAAAATCAACTCATTTGAGCCAAGAATTGCATTGAGCGGTGTGCGAATCTCATGGGACATATGTGACAGAAAACGACTTTTCTGCTCATTTGCCTCCTCCGCTGCAATCTTATCCCGCTCCATAATAACATGGTCCGCCTCCTCTCGCATTCGATTAATCTCATTGCGGTTGTGCACCACCCAGACCAGCATACATACCCCAAAAACAAAGACGCCATAGCCAAAAGCGACAGAACACGGATAAACTGCATTGTTCCAGTAAAAGAAAATACTTGCGGTCGCGCTGCAAATCACTGCGCCATAGCCAAGAAACACCTCGGCAGCAGGCATTAACTTTTCCTGGAGAAAACTCAAGATACACGCCCCAATATCCAATGCAATTAATATATGCACTATCAAATAAAAACTTGACATGCTGTACGCAAAAATTGCATACGCGATAGTACTTACCGCCACAATTATAAAATTGATCAAAGCTAATACATCATACCGCCTCTGTCTCGGGAAAAACGCGCACTGTGTAAACAGCGTAAAGGGAATTGGCAGCATTATGAGTGAGAGGCTGTTAAGCCAGCTTACAATGGAAATCCGCTCGATAAAGATTTCCATGCACCCGCAATCTGTCCCAAGATATATGACAGAAAGTACCAAAAAACAAATAAGCCACCACAAGGAATGGACATCTCGCATTTTATCGATCAATATTGCAGAACGGCTTGCAATCAGACTTAACAAAATAACCAATCCAACCGCCATACACATGCCAAGACTGCGATAAGATTTTTTCAAAATATATCTATTCAGCGCATATCGGTCCCCAACTGCCAGAAATTGGATTGTTGCACAATCTTTATCTGCCATATTTTCCAGCACAAGTGTGATGACATCGCCCTTCTCAAACCCTTTCGCCTGTATCTGGTGAAGCATGTACATCCGTTTGCCGTGGGAGCGATATCTTTCCTGATAGGAATGCTGGTACCACGGAATTCCGTTCACAAATACGGCGGTGTCAAGTGCCCTTGCCCGAAAACAGAGGTACTCCTCCGGTGACGGGGTAAAATCTAGCGTCTTTGATATCGATACAGCCCCATTGTCTATCTGAACTTGCAAGTAGTGTTGTGCGTGAGCTGTTACCTTTTGTGAAGTACCCGTATAATACCATTCCTCGCCAAACCACACATTATTTTTCCCAATATTTTTAAAATGGCGTTGTACTGGCGAGTTGACGCAGATCAGCACCGTGATAATAAACACAATAACCAGAACGACACTGTAAAACATCTTTATAATAAAATCGATATCCATCTCCCTGATTCGTTTCCGCATATGTTCTTTCCTTTCTCTCATTCGATATTAGGAACTCTTATTTTTGTCCTCCACCAGAGTCCACAAATAGCCGATACCATACACTGTCTTTATGTAATTGTGCGCATCCAGCTTGTTGCGGAGCATATGTACTGTTTCTGCCAGCATTGTCTCATCAATAAAGATTCTGCATTCAGAGTGCAGTTTCTCCACAAGCGCTTTTTTCTTAAGCACGATTCCCTTGTTTTCCACCAGATTGCGCAGCAGGCATTGTTCCAATTGGTTCAGCCGTACTTTTTTGCCCGCAATGCGATACTCTTCCACATCAAAGTTAAATCGGTAGGCATCTATCACAACAAGGTGTTCTCCAATAACACTTCTCTTAGAGCCAGCACCGATTGCCTCAAACCTGCTGATTGCATGATAACCAGCTTCTTTTTTCCTGCGTTTAAACTGTGTCCAGACTTTTGCCTTGAGCACCGCTGTATTAAACGGTTTTGTAATATAATCCGAGATACTCAGTTCGTTCAGCTTCTGTACATTCAAACTTTCCCCGTAAGGCACAATCAATATAACTGCAGGATTTTTGGACACATCAAAACCATTTTTCAACTTCTCAGTCAATGCATACCCGTCCCCATCAGGCAGCATTGTATCAATAATAATAAGCTGGAATACCTCCCTTTCAAGCAGGGCGACAGCCGATGCAAAGGTACTGCAAGTATACACATGTGTCTCGACATCCATCATTGCCCTTCCCATCCGCTCTGCCAGTTTATAATCTGCTTCAATTATCAATATACTTTTCATATTGCCATCGTTCCCTTTTTCTTACACAACTTTTTATCCTTTTTACAGACACTATTTATAGACAGTCCTTGAATTTATTTTTCAAGAACTGTCTATATCCGTCAAACCTATGTGCACTTTCTATTTCATAATATTTCGTAATGATTTGTAATTTCATAACAGATTATAGACCTTATCTGCCATATATTCAATATATTCTTTGAGAAAAGGTATTCACATACTATTTTTTATTACCCCATAAGCATTCTTGCAAGGACAACACTCGCCACAAGGCCAGCGGCTGTGGACAGCAATGCTCCCACAAGTGTCCATCTGGTCTTTGTAATTTTCGCTGCCATAAAATATACCGACATTGTATAAAACACTGTCTCTGTGCTCGCCAGCGCAAGTGAAGTGGCAATCCCCGCAAAAGAATCTGTGCCGTACTCCTTAAAAATATCCAGTGCAAGCCCTGTCGCAGCAGATGCAGAAAAAAGCTTCACCACAAAGAGCGACACTAACTCATTTGGAAAATCGTCGGCAAACAAACCAATCACACGGCCTATCATGTTGCCTGCAAATTCCAGAAATCCTGATGCCCGCAACACTCCCACTGCAATCATTAGTCCTATGAGCGTCGGAACAATATTTATCACAGTGCGCATTCCGTCCTGGGCGCCTCTAGTAAAGCTGGCGTAGATATCTTTTTTCTGTGACAGCCCCATTGCAACAATATAGAAAATCAGCGCTGGAATCAGCATATTGGATATCCGAGTCATAATAGAAACTCCTGAAATAGAAAGCTGTATTGTAGTAATCTATATTCCCCTACTCTCCAAAATATAACTGATTCCATGTTGCATGAATTTCTAAAAACAATTTGATTTAGTACTTATGTACTATGTCTATAAATACTTTTTCGGTTTATATTATGTTTTGCCGACACGGATTTCTTACCATTCGAGCATTTTACTAAGGAGATTTTATCAATGATTAATTTTGCTTTTTGCTATGAACAAACTGAGCTGTTAGAATTTGTTAGAGATGAAATATTAAACTGTTTTCGCTATCGAGATGTAAACATTGCTGTGATGTGCTACCACAATGCCTATGAATTACAGCGATGTATCTGTTGCAACTGCCCCGATATCCTCTTCTACGACAGAACAGAAGACGGGGGATTAATGCGCAGTGTTCTCTTGCAAGCCAAACAACAAAACAAACAACTGATTTCTATTGTCACACAAAACAGAGATTATAGCCCTCCCGCAGAAGATGTCCTGTTAGAGCCAGTATATATCATGCCAGATAAAAGCCGCCGGCAACTCTGGGCACATGCATCTCTCGCCTACGAGACAATTCTTGATGATGCGGATTCTTTTTCCTATTATATTAGGCCCGATTATATCCACACACCAGTGAAAGAAATCCATTATTTTGTCTCTGAGGGAAGACGCACTCATATCGTCTCCTCAAACTCCCGCGACACATTCTATCAAAAACTCGATGTCGTTGAAAAGCGCATCCGTCTAAAAAATTGCCAGTTTATACGCATTCACAAATCCTATCTGGTCAATGCACGCTACATTGACGGTTACAGCCGCGACTATGTGCTTCTCACCACAGGAGAACGGCTGCGCATCAGTCGATATGAATACTACCGAACGCTCAATGAACGGCTGCAAGGTTCCAAGCGCAGACATTCCATACCATTCAGTTTTTCAGAACTATAATAAGCCGTTCTCACATAGAAATTTGCACGGAGAAGGAAGAATGTCTAGTCAAACATTCTTCCCTGGTGGTTAGAAGGGAATCTTATGTGAGGAATGTATTGCTACCTCCTCCGCGCTGTCCCTTTTTATTATAACATGTCACATCCAAAATGCGACCCCCAATTCTTCGCAAAATCTTACCAATTTTTCACATTATTAAAAGTAGAGTAAACACAATTGATATTTGCGTTTACTCTAAGGAACTGTAGAAAAATAACTGCATTCCAAAATCAAGTTATTTTTGTGATCTTTGGAATGCCATTTCCTTGCGTCAGTGCAGCTTTTGCAAGTTTGTCTGCCTCCTCATTATATTTGTCTCCTGTGTGTGCTGCTATTTTCTGAAAAGTTATCTGTATCCGTTTGCTGCTTGCTTTCATAAACGCAGCATACTTTTGCGTCAATTCATTGTTTGTCTTCCAGCCGCCAGTCGCCCACATCTCAATTCCCATGTAATCATAACAGATTTTCACTGCCGTGTATCCATTGACCTCACACCACTTGACTGCAAACATCGCCCCAAGCATTTCTCCAGTAACGTTGCGCAGCTCCAATGATTCTGGGTTATCTCCATTGCCAGATTCACGGACAATATCCCCGTCCGGCCGAATCAAAACACAGCCAAAAGAATATTTTCCTAAATCTTTCTGAAAACTCCCATCAACATAAGCAATTACCTGATTTGTTTTAGCGTTATTTGCCCCATCAGCAGATGGGTTTTGAAGAGGATTTGTTGTGCCAGTCAAATATGCCTGCGCCTCCTCCTTTGAGAAAAAACTCTTGTACTGCGCCCCTGAATACCCATCAACCGAAGCTTTGCAAGCCTCCCATGTCTCAAAAATACCTGTTTTTTTCCCCTTTTTTACCGCATATAATTTCTTCTTTGCCATGTTCATACCTGCCTTATTTTCCCACTGATTTTACACGTCATTCGCATTTTATCACAGCTCTTTCTCATAAGGTAAAAGCTTGGCAAGATACCCTTTCTGACAGAGCATTTCCTCAATCTCGTCAAGCACTGTCTCACTTTCTGCACTGACAGTATGAAAATGATACCCTGATGTCACATTTAAGAGCGGTGTGGACTTTCCAGACTGGATATTTTCAACAAACGCACGCACATCTCTGCGACTTTTAATGTTCAGCGCCGCGCACACCTTTCCATATACTCTGTGATTTACCATCACATCTAAAACCTTTCCGCCAAGGTCCACAATCGCATTCAGCTCATCTTCCACTTGCGCGTCTGTATGACAAACCTTGAAAATACGCACACAGAGATTCTGTGCTGTGCGCTCAAGATAATATCCTTTTGTTGTGGATTTAATTGGATAACCTTCTGTGCGCAAAAGCGCCATATCCTGCACAACAACTTGCCGGCTCACACCGGTTTCTCTCCCTAGCGCACTGCCTGAAATGGGTTCCTGTGCCTGCTGCATTCTTGTCAAAATAAACTTTCTGCGCTCGTCCCCAGTCAATTCTTTCTCCATAGCCTGCTTTACAAATCCCCCTTTCAAATCTATCCTTCCATATCAATCACACGCAGATGTTTTAGACTGATATCTAAGATTGGCGCCGAATGCGTGAGTGCCCCGCTCGACACATAATCCACCCCCAGCGCTGTAATTTTTTGAATATTCTCTTTTGTAATGTTGCCGGAACATTCCGTCTCTGCCCGACCATCAATTAACTGTATCGCCTCTGCCATTTGCTCCAAACTCATATTATCCAGCATAATGATATCTGCACCGGCTTCTACTGCCTCCTGCACCATAGTAAGATTTTCCACTTCCACCTCAATCTTCCTGACAAAAGGCGCATAAGCCCTTGCAGCCTCCACTGCTTTGCGCACGCCACCTGCCGCGTCAATATGATTATCCTTTAACAAGACGCCATCAGAAAGATTATACCGATGGTTTCCGCCGCCGCCAGCACGCACCGCATACTTCTCAAACACCCGCATTCCTGGTGTCGTCTTTCTGGTGTCTAACAACTTTGTCTTTGTGCCCTCTAACAATTGTACTACATTGCGTGTATATGTTGCAATGCCACTTAAACGCTGCAAGTAATTTAGTGCCGTGCGCTCACCAGACAACAGCACGCGAATATCCCCTGTAACCATGGCAAGCACCATACCTTTTTGTACTATATCACCATCTTTTACATTATAAACTACCTTTGTATCTTTGTCTAGCAGTGTAAATACCCGCTCAAAAATAGCAAGTCCAGCCACAATACCATCTTCCTTGCAAATTAGTTGTACTTCTCCCTTTCTATAATCAGGCATAACCGCATTGGTTGACACATCTTCACAGTTAATATCCTCCTCCAACGCCAGTCGAATATATTTGTCAGCCACAAGCTGCATTGTTACTGGATTCATATCTGTTCCTCTCTTTCTTTTCCACAAATTTTTTCTGCTGCGCGCTTTGCAAATACCAAACTTTCCAAAAGACTATTGCTGGCAAGCCGGTTTCTTCCATGAACCCCGTTACAGCTAGTCTCCCCCACTGCATACAAATGTTTCATGGTGGTCTGGGAATCGCCGTCCACATGAATCCCTCCCATAAAATAATGCTGCGCTGGCACAATTGGCACAGGTTCTCTTAACAGGTCATATCCCTCCGCAAGACAATGACTGTAAATATTGGGAAAATGTTCCCTCACAATATGTTCTGGTACTTTCTCAAACGAAAGATACTCATACGCTACACCTTCTTTTTGCATTTCTTTTTGAATTGCCTCTGTCACCACATCCCGCGGAAGCAGTTCGTCAACAAACCGTTCCCCTTTATGATTTTGTATGACAGCACCCTCTCCCCGCGCAGATTCCGATATCAAAAAACTTCTGCCTGGTTTGGTGCTGTAGAGACAAGTCGGGTGAATTTGCACATAATCCATATGTTCTAGCGCCACTCCATGTTCTTGTGCAATGCGGCAGGCGTCCCCAGTCAGCAGCGGAAAATTTGTAGAGTGCTGATAAAGCCCTCCTATCCCACCAGTTGCCAGAACTGTATCCGGTGCATATATCTCCAACAAATCTCCCTTTTTGTCTTTTGCCTGCATACCAATACAAATATCGTCCTGCTCAATAAGATCTGTCATTGTCGTATACTCCATAATTTTGACATTCGCAAGTCTGCACACATGCGCCAACAGCGTCGTCGTAATCTCCTCGCCTGTAATATCCTTGTGAAAACAGATGCGCGGCTGCGAGTGTGCCCCCTCTCTTGTATAGGCAAGGCTTCCGTCTGCATTTTTCTCAAAACGCACCCCCAACGCCAATAAATGATTAATCACCGCCCTGCTAGAATGAATCATAATCGCCACACTTTCCCTGCGATTTTCATAGTGTCCTGCACGCATAGTGTCCTCAAAATATGCATCATAATCGCTCTCGTCACGCAACACACAGATTCCACCCTGCGCCAACATAGAATCACAACTTGCGATATCCTCTTTTGACAACATCAATATCTTTTTTTCACGCGGCAGGGACAACGCTGTGTAAAGTCCTGCTACACCGCACCCAGCAATGACTACATCACAATACAGTTTCTTTGTCATTTTTGCCAACCATATCCTTTCTTTTTAACTGCTAAGCCCTTACATCTGCGCAAGCTCCAGCATTCGTTCCAGGGTTCGTCTGGCGGCTCTGTTTGCCAAATTATCCTCCAAAAGCACTTCATTTTTCCCTGTCTTAAGCACTTCAATAACATTCTCCAGCGTTATCCGTTTCATGCCAGCGCAAACAGGTTCTGTCTCTGGAAAATAAAATGACGCATCTGGCCTTGCCTGTTGCAGCGCATATCTGACACCGGACTCTGTGCCAATAATAAACTCCTTTTCAGGACTTTTTTCTGCATAGGACAAAATTTCACTTGTAGAGCCAATATAATCTGCAAATTTCAACACTTCCTGATTGCATTCTGGATGAACAAGCACCTTTGCAGCAGGATGCTGCGCGCGCAGCTTCTGAATTTCCTCAGAGCGCATATTTTCATGAATTGGACAAAAGCCCTCCTGAAAAAGAATCTTCTTTTCTGGAACATTTCTTGCTGTATATTGCGCAAGATTTTTATCTGGGATAAACAAAATATTTTTGTTTGGCAAATTTCGCACAATAGAAATCGCATTTGCAGAAGTTACGCTGACATCGGACCAAGACTTAATTTCCGCAGTCGAATTAATATAGCAAACAACTGCAAGGTCCTCATACTGCTGTCTTGCTTTTTCCACCGCTGCTTTGTCCACCATATGCGCCATTGGACAATCTGCCTGTGCATCTGGCATCAACACAGTCTTTGATGGATTTAGCAGTTTCGCACTTTCCCCCATAAAAGAGACCCCGCAGAACACAATCGTGCTGTGTGGAAGCATTGTCGCCTGTTTGCTCAGAAAATAAGAGTCTCCTATGTAGTCTGCAATCTCCTGTATCTCTGGCGAAACATAATAATGCGCCAAAATTACTGCATTTTTTTCCTGTTTTAGATTTTGTATCTCCTCCTGTTTTGTCATATAGCACCTCCCTCTTTCTCTCTGCCTTGCATTCTGAAAACAATAGTTCTCATGCAGTATAGCATATATCTTTACAGATGACAAGACATATAAAATGACAATTTTAATGCTATTAATTGAATTACTGTTCACACAGGACTTAGCATTTACTGCTAAGTCCGTGCGAAAACATACCTCTAGCAAGTAAAAATCCATTTGCGAAGCAAATTTTGCATGGATTTTTATTGTTACTGGAACGGAGTGAACAGTAACGGTATTGACTTCAATCCTACAGACTGCTAAAATAATATCAGTTTTTATAAAAGAAATTCTAATGCGAAAGGTAGGGTATTCATTATGCAATATGTAACAAGCGGAACGTGTTCTAAAATGATTGATTTTGAAGTGGAGGATAATATTATAAAATCAGTGGCGTTCACTGGTGGCTGCAATGGCAATCTAAAAGGAATCTCAGCTCTGGTTGCTGGAATGTCTGTCGATGATGCCATCTCTAAACTCAAAGGCATTCAATGCGGATTCAAAAGCACCTCCTGTCCAGATCAGTTGGCACGCGCGCTAGAACAATACAAAGCGGAAACAGCAAAATCATAAATCGGAGGCTGAAAAGTATGAAACGCATCGTCTTTACTGGCGGCGGCTCCGCCGGACATGTGACGCCAAACATTGCTCTATTTCCCAAATTGAAAAGTCTAGGCTATGATATCCACTATATCGGCTCCTATGACGGCATTGAAAAAAAGCTGATCGAAGATTACCGCATTCCCTATTATGCGATTTCTACAGGAAAACTCCGAAGATATTTTGACATTAAAAATTTTAGTGACCCTTTTCGTGTAATCAAGGGCTTTGTTGAAGCAAAAAAAATTCTAAAGACGTTAAAACCAGATATTATATTTAGCAAAGGAGGATTTGTGAGTGTTCCCGTTGTCCGTGCGGCGGCAATGTTAAAAATCCCTTGTATTATTCACGAATCTGACATGACGCCTGGGCTTGCCAACAATCTATGTATTCCTGTCGCCCGTAAAATCTGCTGCAATTTCCCGGAGACTCTGCAAAATCTGCCCGCTGAGAAGGCCGTGCTCACTGGCTCTCCCATACGAAATGAGCTCACAAAAGGAAACAAGCAAAAAGGGCTGGAAATGTGTGGTTTTACCGCTGCAAAACCTGTTATTATGGTAATTGGTGGAAGTCTTGGCGCCGCCGGTGTCAACAAACTGGTTCGTGAGGCACTACCTACCTTGCTTGAAGATTTTCAGATTGTACACATCTGTGGCAAGGAAAAGATTGATAACTTGCTTCTAAAAACTGCAGGCTATAAACAGTTTGAATTTGTAAAAGATGACCTCAAAGATCTGTTTGCAATGGCGGATATTGTTATCTCTCGTGCTGGTGCCAATGCAATCTGCGAACTTCTAGCGCTAAGAAAGCCCAATCTTTTAATTCCGTTACCTGCTCATGCAAGCCGCGGGGACCAAATCTTAAACGCAAAAAGTTTTGAGTCACAGGGTTTTTCTATGGTGGCTGACGAAGACTATCTCACTGCTGTAACGCTGACAGAGAAAATACATGAACTGTATTTTACAAGACAATCCTATATTGACGCCATGCAAAACAGCAAAATGAAAGATTCCATTGATACAATTGCAGCGTTGATTGAGGAGACTGTAAACCAATAAAATAATAATTTTTATTTATAGTACAATACAGACCCGTGCAGACACGGGTCCGCACGAGTAGGAAAAGTAATCTTCTCCTACTCGGTTTTTAGCATTGAAATGCCGCTGACTTCACATAGGCTACAAGACTTCGATACAGGCAGTCTGCCTCTGGAGATTTCTCCTTAAGCGAAGGCAAATCCGCATGGCAGACAAGCATTTTTCCTGCGCCGTATCTTAGCTCATAAATCAGTCCCAAATTATGATTGCGCTCAAAATTGTCCATCATGCGCACAATCGGCTTAATAAACTTTGTCTCCTCTGTTTTGTCTAATATCATTGGTCTGGAATTGCTGACAATAGGATACCACTGTGCTGTCGTGTAAGTCTCGCACGCAAAGCCGCTCAATGCAGGGTGTGTATTGTCAATCAAAAGCCCCATCGTTCCAACCGGAACTGGTTTTTTTGTACTTTCAGAGATAGAGCGAAACATTGGATAGCACCAGAAATCTGTACAGTATTCTCCTTTTATAGTACTTTCAAGAAGTGTGCTGTTAGGCTTTACAAAAAGCAACACAAATTTTCCATTATGACAAGCCTTTAAAGCGGTCTTGTTATCATTTGTGATACATAAGTTCGCATTATTAAAATCAAATCCTTGTGTCTCAACAGTCTTCTCAACATTTGTTTCTTCCTTTTTTGATCTCGTATCTTTTAAAAAAGTCTCTTTTTTTTGCAACATTCTCTTCATATACAAAAATATCATATTCATTTTCAATCGCCTTCACATTTTCCCCTGTTAAAACAAAGCGCAATACATACGTTGCATTATTACTGCACGCCGGCACTTTTAATGAAATAGTTCCAATAGAAAACAGTCCTCGCCCAGCAAATTCCTCACACTCCATTGTCTGTACCTGTTTTTCCATTGTGCTGTCAACAGTGCTTCCTGCCTGTCGTTTCAGATACCAGATCACTTTTAGCTGTGGTTTCAAAAACTTCTCAGGACGATAATAGCGAAGCTTTACTTCACACGCTATGCAGCTATCCCCTCGCATTACAAAGCTATCCAACGTTGGTAAAAGCACTGCATCGGAACAGAATTTGCGCCACTCCTCCCGTGCAATCACCCCCTTATTTTTATGAAAAGCATTTAATATGCCCACCAGCGCTGTTCCCTGACCGGAAAAATCCTTAATGTCAAGCAGTTGAAAACCACTTAATTCGGCACTGCGAAATGCCGCTTCCAGCTCAAGTTTATAACATGCCCCGGCAAGTCTTCCCGAAGCATGTAGATAGTCATCCGCGTAAGAAAGCAATCCCTTCTCATCCATACGCTCCTGGAAAATCTTCAAGTTTTCAGGTTGCAAAACCCCCGTATACAGCGCGATTTCCTGAAAATCTGGTGTGAACTCATATTGTCCTATCTCGTGGGACACAACTGGAATATGCGCAATGCCCTCTTCCTCACCTGCTGTAACTTCCACCTCTTTGACACCTGTACCGTACTGAATCTGTATGGTTTCACCCTTCCTTGTTTCCTTCTTTTTAATTTCTGTGGGAAATATTACATTGTCATAATTCCAGTATGCGCCTGGTCTCTCAGTCTGCACAAAACCAAGTGGCGCATCACACATTGCATAGGAACCTCGAAACAGGCGGTCTATTGAAAATCGCACACCGCTAAAAAAATCATCATTTGACAGCACAGACGGCACAAATTGATGATTATTGCTTCCCTGCGTATACAGATGTCGTGGGTCATGCGTCTTGAGTACGCCTATCATTCTATTAATTTCCTCCTTGCTGCCCCACAACTCGTTTCCCATACTCATACCAAAAAAAGATGGCAAATCTCCAAAGGCATCAAGCGCACGAATCCCCTCCTCCAAGAGAAACTTCTGCTGATTTATATCGCACTGTTTCTCTTCCTTATTGTAAATAGAACCCCAGAAAGCTAACTCTGCCTGCACATATATTCCAAGATAAGCCGCAGCCAAAAATGCCGCCTTGGGCGGACAGCAAGTATGATATCGATAGTGGTTCAGACCATACTCCTTACTTGTCCCATATACCCGCAGCCACGAATCCAGATCCATTGGCGCATACCCTGTCAACGGAAAAATCATTCCATCATGAGTCCCTCTCAAAAATATTTCATTGTCATTGCAGTAAAGTATCCTCTCTTGATGCGTCAAATCACGCAATCCAAAATAACTTGTTCGCTCACACAACACCCTGTCTTTACGCAAAATGCGAACTGTAAGTTCATATACAAATGGATTGTATTCATCCCACTCTTTCGCGTCCTCGCCCAGTAGATATTCGACAGAAAACACGCTAGAGCATAATCCTTGTAATATTTTAGAATGCTGTTCTCCACCCTGCGATAGACTGTCAATACGCTGTTTTTCACACTGCGACAAATTGTACACTTGACTGTCAAGAAGCGCAAGCGTCTCAATTATATATGGTGCATCTTGTCCTTTGTTTTCCGCAATCCATGTGCGCCGTGTGTCCGCTGCCTGTGTATACAGCGGATCAAAATGCTCAAAATCCCGCCCCTCTTTCATACGCAGACACGTAAGGCGACAACGCACTTCCGCGCAGGTTTGCGAAAGGGTATCACAGTGCGATAACTGCAATCGAAGTTCTATATTTTTGTCTTTTCGACAAGGATATATCCACAGCTTTTCAATTGCAATATCCTTGACGGTTTCCAAAAAAATCTCTCCCAAAATGCCATTCCAATTTGTCTGTGTGTCCGGCGAAGTCATATGCCCACCGCTTGACACATAATCTGTATTGTCAATCATCACGACAAGTGTGTGTGTTCCTGGTGTCAACCATTGTGTCAGCTCATACCGATGTTCCACATAAAAACTGTCAAAATTCCCTACATATGCACCATCCACCCACACATTGGACTTTCTCGTTCTTTCCATAGTAAAAAAGAAGCGTTTTCTTGTTTCATCTGTTGTCATGGAAATCTCAAGTTCCTTTAAAAACCATGCATATCCCTCAAAATGATACATTTCTGTTAAATGTCCTATATGCCGCTCTGTACCTTTTTTTCCTTTTTTTGCCTCTGCTGTTGTGGTAGGAAGGTCAATCGTATCCTCAAATGTCATCCTTCGATAATATTCCTGTTGCAATCCTATTTTTTCCTCATCCAGCGCAAACTGCCAAGTTCCTGATAAATTAAGTTTCATATTATATTTCCTTTCTGTGATTCATATTGTGTACCAATTCTTTCTTTGAAAAGTAGTATATCAAAAAATGCAGGTTGCAAAAACCTGCACTTTTTAGACTGTTTCATGTCACTATTTGATGTCACTAATTTTTCCTATGCAAAATCTGCCATGTAAATTCTATACAACTTTGTACCTTTCTTGTTCTTTAAGAAACTGTTCACCAAATAACCTATAAAAAACGCGCTTAGAAGATTTCTTCGATGCGTATACAGTTCTTAAGTGCTGGCTATCTGTTCTTTCCAGATTCAAGATATTTTGACATAACATTTTCTCCACTGTATATAAATCTTGAACACTGTTATAGTCTTTTTCTGTAGAGAAAACAATAAAACTTTTCTCGATTCACAGAGGCAGTATATATGGTCCCATAACCGCTATGAAATCATCTTTGTAGATACTCATATCGATACCCTTTAACACAGTTGTCTGAAAATTCTTTTCACCATAACTTTTGACTAAATTTTTGATTTCTACTACCTTTTTATCACTCATGCTGTTTCCTCAACCTCCTTATAGACTTCCCAAGTCTATCGCTATAAGGACCTGCATTCATTATTTTTCTGCAGCTCCCAACTATTATTTGCAGTTCTTATCGTAATCTATTTTTTAGAAAAAATCCTTACATTTGTCTTACAAATCATATAGATAGGAAGCTCTTTTCTTTCTAAAGTTGAGGTTTCTATAGTATAATTTCTACCTTAGTCCCTTTTCCCTGTTCTGATGTAATCTGAAGCTGATGTCCAAGTCTTCTTAATATCGCCTGACACAGATATAGTCCTATTCCAGTAGAATGCTTATCTGCATGGCCATTATACCCTGTATAACCTTTTTCGCAGACTCTTGGAAGGTCTTCTGCGCGAATGCCAATTCCTGTGTCTTCCACTATAATTCGCACGCGTTCTTCTGCGGGCACCTCCTTCTCATACCAGTGCTTTAGTTCTTTTTCCTTTTCAACGCCAGTTTCCAAATTTACTTTCTGTGCTTGAGTTATACGACACACCCGAATTGTAACACCACCCTGTCTTGTATACTTAACGGCGTTTGACAGCAACTGATCCATCACAAAACCCAGCCATTTTTTATCGCTCACAGCCGTGATGCGCTGTGGATCGTAGGTTAATCGAAGCTGTTTGTGAATAAACAGTTTAGCATATTTATGAATTGACGGTCGAATTGCCTCGTCTAGCAAAATATTCTGCAACACAAAATCATTGGTCTCCGCCCCCAGACGTGTATATTGCAATGCCATATCAACATACTGCTCAATCCGAAACAATTCATTTTGTTTCTCTCTTGCATTTATGACACGCATGTCATTTTCTTCTATTTCATCTGCTTCCAAAACTAGATTTATCTCCTCATCAAGCAAAAGTTTCATCGCTGCAATTGGCGTCTTAATCTGATGAACCCACATGGAATAATATGCGGTTAAATCCTGCTGGCGATTTCGCATTTCATTTTGAATTTTATCCTTCTCCTGCACAAGTGCCAAAATACAATCCTGATAATATTCTTCATACAAATATTCTGGTTCTTTTATATAATTTGATATTACAGCAATATTTTTGCGCAATTCATTCAGCAGACACAAACTTTCACAATGTCTGCTGAATCCAATGACTGTTGCCGCAACAGTAACAAAAATACACAGCAACATTCCATATCCAATTTCCCGAACAGGAATTCCATTCAGAAGCATAGTTGCAGTCATCACCAGTGCGATAAACAATATCACTGCAAGCCATCCAATATTTTCTCTAATATATACCTTAAAATGATTCATCCAATGCCTCCATCATGCCACTTTAACCCACACGATACCCAATTCCCTTTTTTGTCTGAATAAAGTCTACAAGTCCCGCGTGCTCAAGTTTCTTGCGCAATCGGTTTACATTTACCGACAATGTATTTTCATCTATGTAGCTGTCACTCTCCCAAAGTTTTGTCATCAGCGTATCTCTTTCCACCACTTTTTCCTTATTCTCCATAAGCACCTGTAATATACGCAGTTCGTTCTTGGTAAGCTCCAGCTTTTCTGTACCGTATGTCAGCGTTGCCTCCGTCAAATTTAGCATTGCGCCTTGATGTTCCAAAACAACACTTTGACTCACAAAATCATAACTTCTACGCAACATCGCCTGAATTTTTACTGTCAACACATCCAAATCAAATGGTTTTGCAATAAAATCATCTCCCCCCATATTAACCGCCATAACAATATTCATGTTGTCTGCCGCCGAGGAAAGAAAAATAATTGGCACTTTGGAAACTTTCCGAATCTTACTACACCAATGATATCCATTATAAAATGGCAGCTTAATATCCATCAATACCAGTTGCGGCGCCGCATGTACAAATTCTGGCATAATATTTGCCAAATCCTGTGCGCAAGTGACTTTATAACCCCAGTTTTCCAGATGACGCTTTAATCCTGCCGCAATCATCTCATCATCTTCCACAATAAATATTTTATACATTGTCATTCCCCATTCCCTTTATTAATTCATAAGTATTTATCTCTCTCAAAAAATTTTTCTTCAAAACGAATTGTAAAAAATTTAGAAGACATACGACAATTCAAACAAAAATAAAATTTTAATCCCACCAGCAATAATATACAGAATATGCATCATGATATAACTTTGCACTTGAAATTAGATCACCATTCGTATCAATAAGAAATGTTGGTTGCGAAAAAACAATCTCCTCTCCAATATCACTTGGAAATATATCTTCTGGTTCATTAAAAATTTGCTTTATCTCAATAAATGGTTGTTTGCTAAAAATAATCAAGGTATCTGCATAAATATATTGCTCTTCATTGTCTTCTAATCCATAAACTTGCACAAAAACTTTCGCACTTTCATCTATGCGAAGCAAATTTTCAATTAGAGTAACGTACCTTTGTTTTCCATCAAGGCGTTCACACGAGAAATCTGTAAATTCATCTGTCGGATCTAAAAAATCCTTATATGAGAACCAATAGTTATTTGTATAATTTCCGTTCATTTCATCAATTTTTAGTAATGTTAGAATCATACCTTTTTGTTGATTATTCATATAATTGCTCCTCTGAAATTCCGATATATTGCTATCAGCAACACAAAAATTATATCACACAACCAATCTAATCACAATAATAGAAGCATCCGAAACAAAATAGTACGCAACATACGTGTTGAAATTTTATCTTCCTCAAGTGTACCTCTTTGGAACTGCTCAAAAATAACTTGTTGCAAAGACACTTCTTTTGCTATAATAGATGCATACTAAAGGAATTTATGAACGGTAAAGGAGCATTATCTATGACAATTCTCTTAATTGGAATCAATGCAAAATATATTCATTCAAACCCAGCAATTTACAGTCTGAAAGCCTACGCGGACAAATACTATTCACCTCAACCGAATCATGGTATCCTTGAGATTGCAGAATACACAGTCAACCAATCTCCAAGTGTTATCCTAGCCGATATCTACCAAAAAAGGCCACAAGCAGCCGCCTTCTCTTGTTATATTTGGAACTGGAATATTGTAAAGGAACTATTGGTGGAACTTCCAAAACTTCTGCCTGAAACAGAACTTTGGCTTGGTGGACCAGAAGTTTCTTTTCACGCTGAAAAAATAATGCAGGCATTTCCTCAACTTGCTGGCATTATGGTGGGTGAAGGTGAAGAAACTTTTCTGGAACTGCTACACTATTATTGGGAGAAAACGATTTCTTTATCGAGTGTCAAAGGAATCGTCTGCAAAGATGGTTTTACGGGTGAGCGTGCACTTACTGACATTGGCAAACTTCCATTTCTGTACAATCCTTATCTTGCTGTGGGCAAAGCAGACAGCGAAAACAATACTCTTGCCTGTTTTAAAAACCGCATTCTGTACTACGAGTCCCAGCGTGGGTGTCCATTTCAGTGTGCCTATTGCCTTTCCGCCATTGATAAAACAGTGCGTCTGCGTGATATTAATATAGTCAAATCAGAACTACAATATTTTCTGGACTGCAAAGTACCACAAGTAAAGTTTGTTGACCGCACCTTTAATTGCAATCAGGCACATGCGCTTTCTATCTGGCAGTATTTGTTAGAGAATGATAATTGTGTCACAAATTTTCACTTTGAAATCGCAGCAGATTTGTTGACAGCCAAACAAATCGAACTTCTGCGCAATATGCGCCCTGGTTTGATCCAACTTGAAATTGGAATACAGTCTACAAATCAAACTACTTTAAAAGCTGTTAACCGCCACACAAATATGGAAGCGTTGCGCAAAAACATCATGCAAATCCACAGTTTCCAGAATATTCATCAGCATCTTGACCTAATTGCGGGACTTCCCTATGAAGATTATGACAGCTTTGTCCACTCCTTTAATGATGTGTACGCAATGGCGCCAGATCAGTTGCAGCTTGGATTTTTGAAAGTGTTAAAAGGCTCACCCATAGAACAACACACAGCAGAATATGGCATTGTGTACCAATCGAAACCACCCTATGAAGTCTTGTATACAAAATGGCTTTCTTATGAGGAGTTACTCAAGTTAAAGAACATTGCAGAAATGGTGGAAATTTACTATAATTCTGGTCAGTTTTCCCATATCATTTCTGTCCTGCAACAAGAATTCATTTCACCGTTTCATCTGTTTGCCGCCCTCACAGACTATTACAATACAAACGGATATTTTATTAGCACACCATCAAGAAGTTACCGCTACCAGATTATATTAGAATTTGCCTGTTCCATCGCCTCAGACAAACGAGAACTTTATATAGAACTGCTTACATTTGATTTATATCTTCGCGAAAATCTTAAAAGCAGACCAAACTTTTCTCCCGAAAACAGAACTGACCGCCAGAAGCTAAACAGATTTTATATTCAGGAAGCGCAAGCACCAAACTATCTCAAAGGCTATAGCGGATATACTTCTGCACAGCTTCTGCGCATGACGCATGTTGAGTGTTTCTTATATCCTGTCTGGAAAGAACTCTCAGAAGACTGCACCAAAAAGCTACAAACTCCTGCCTACATTCTGTTTGATTATCATAAGCGCAATCCACTAACACATAACGCAACCTTTCATGAAATAATATTATAATAAATGATTTATAAATAGCAATCTTCTTTATGTATCGTGCAAAAAAGAGCCTTAACACAAATCGAGTAGAGAAAACTTTCCCTACTCGATAAATCAATACCATTATAAAAAACGGTGTACTAGTATAATCTACACTAAATACCTTAATGTCTGGAGTACAACAAATAATAATTAGCTGACACATTGGCTTGTCAGATTGTCCTCCGCAGCCACTGCTACGACTCATTCCTCCGCCATGTATAGGAACAACCATACTGCGTCAATGTGTCAGAAACTTATGATTCGTTGTACTAATTCAATCCAAGCTCAGCCCAGCTTGACGCGCCAATGTATGGCAGTGCAAAATTTGCATAAGTTGGATCTGCTGTATCCATATACTTAAACATCTCAAAGGATACCTTTGGAGCACCGCCTGCATCTCTAATACCAACTGCCATACCATCATTTGCAACCTCAGAAGCATGGTCAATCTGTCTGTGAATCACAATACCTTCAATAAAAGGATTGGAAGAAGCCAGTTTATATGCGTACTGCATTGCTGCTGCCTGAATATTCTGGTCTGTTGCCAGTTGCGGGTTCATGGAAGTAAATCCCATTTCAGAAATTAAAATATGACGTACATTTCCATTTGGTGCAAGTAAGAATGGCTGTGCCATATGGTTTGTTACAACCTCTAAGTTTGTTGGATTTACCATTCTCGTATTATCAGAATGCACTACAAGGTTCTTCATTCCTGAATATCCTGGAGGTAACTTCCAGAACTGGCAGTTAAACAGTGGAACTGGATGCGGGTGAATTGACAGGCCCCAGTCAATATTGCCGGTAGCATTGATAGACTGTGCAAAATTATCCAATACATTTCTGCCCGGATATGCATACTTGTTGGCATCTGTATGCATCCAGCGCTGATCAATATTTATAAACACCCTTGCTCCTGCATTCTGGCTCTTAATTGCATTGTAGCAAAGACGGAACTCTTTTGCATAATACTCTGAAAACTCTTTTTCTCCAATATCACCTGCATAGTGCCACGGTGAATTGTTGTTAATCTCATTTCCAATAATCCATGTATGTATCGCGCTATTTTGGTCCGCATATCTTCCTGCAAGGAAAGACATCAGCGCTTCAATCTTTTCTACACCACCCTGCTCTGAAACATTCATGGCATAGCAGTTTTTACCTGGTACACGTGCCAATGGAGCAATCAAATCCGCAGTTGCCGCATTGAAGGAATTTTTAATGACCATAATCACATTGCATCCTTCTTTTGCAAACTTCTGGCATACGATATCATATTCCCCTACAACGCCAGAATTAAAACTGTAGGTTTTTCCATTATAAGTATAGTTTGTACCGCCGCCTGTAAAGAACCGGCTAATATCAAGCTCGTATGCTGCATAACCTGCGCCGAGTGCGGAGAGGTCTGTGCTGTACTGCCAATCCGCTGTCAATCCTTTTTTGCTTCTGATTGGATAATCTGTAGATTTGGAAGCAACTGCTTCTGGATTGGTGATGTAAGACTCATTGCTGACTGGAACAAACACACCATTCTCCACTATTGCCACTACAAAGCGAGAATACAGCTTAGAATTTGCTGTATTAAAGTCCAACGGGACGGTAAATGTAGCTACCTCCGCTGCTGGCACTGATGCACAGTAATTTTGCCTTGCACCAATCCCCTCCTCATAGGGTTTTAACTCAAATAAATAATACATTCCATCGGGAGCTGGCTGCACCTGTCCTGATGCTACAACTGTAACATCTTTTCCTGTAATCACGCAATTATTTACTGTCAGTGTTACCTCCGCGGCAAATGCCTCTGCTGGAAGCCACACTAACAATAGCGCTGCAAACAGGAATGAGAAGATCAGTTTCGCTGCCTTCTTACTCCATTTTCCCTTTTGCATAAAACACCTTCCTTTTCTACCTGCTTTTTTGCAGACTTTATTTTTTAGAGCTTGTTCCAACATTCCTTGAAACGCACTCAGTTACTTGTCCATTGTATCACACACACAATTGGGCTTCAACAACATTTTATAACAATTCTTTGTATACTCGCATAACATTCCGAAACAGAATCCGCTCAATCTCATTGTCTGTAAAATGTTGATGTTCCAGTTCCTGAATCAGTTTGTACATCTGTCCGCAGTCTTGTATTTCCAGCCGTCCATTCATACCATCAAAATCAGTTCCAAGACCAAGGCATTCCCCACCGCCAACATTTAGGATATGGCGCGCGTGTTCCGCCATTCTTGCAACACTAGAATAATCATCATTAACCGCATTCAAAAACCGTCCATAAAAGTTTAGACCAATCACACCGCCACGGTCTGCAATTACCCGAATCATATCATCTGTCAGATTGCGTGCATGACCACACAGCGCACGCGCATTGGAATGGCTTGCGACAAACGGCTTTTTTGTGTGTTTCGCAATATCCCAAAATCCTGCATCAGACAAATGTGAGACATCAATAATTACACCCAGCGCCTCCATTCGCTCTATAAACTGGAAGCCTTTTTCGGTTAATCCTACAGAAGTATCAAACAAAGGAAACCCTTCTGCAGAGAGCGGAGACTTCTTGTCAAAAAGATTGGGACTGGCAAGTTCATTGGGATAATTCCATGTGAGTGTCATCATGCGCGCTCCCAACTGGTACAGCGTCTCCAGATTTTGGATCTCTCCCTTACAGCAGCCACCCTCCTCTATTGTCATCAGCGCAGATAACTTCCCCTGTTTTTCATTTGCAATAATTTCATCATATGTCGTTACAAACTGAATCTCTTTCGCATTCTTTTGTATCTCATTCTGAAAGACATCAACCAATTCCAATATGTATGCAAATGGGTCAAGTCTTTTTTTCATATCAATGTAAAGCGCAAAATTCTGTAAAATATAATTCGCCTTTTTCATCTTTTGAATGTCCACATGCAGACTGTTTTGAAAAAGTTGTTGTGGCTTTCCAGTCCTTTGACTTTCCCACATTTCAGAGATTGTATCACAGTGCATATCTGCTATTTTCATTGCATTCCCTCTCGTTCACTTCTGACACGCTATGTTATTGTTTTAAAGCTACTCCAACCGTTTAAAATCCGATGCTGGGTGCTTGCACCACGGACATACAAAATCTGCTGGAAGTTCCTCTCCCTCATAGATATACCCGCACACAGTACAGACAAATCCCTTTTTCTTGCTCGCTGCCGCAGGCGCCTTTTTAATATTGCTTTGATAATAGCTGTATGTCACTGAACTGTCTTGCGACAGCACTTCGCCACCTGTCACATCGGCCAAAAATAAGGTATGTGTGCCAAGATCTGTCGCGGAAACCACCTTTGCCGAAAGATACGCATTGGTTTCCTCTGCAATATAAATCACCCCATTTTCTGAACGCGCAAAAGAAATCGCTATGGTCTTGTCAACCTCTGCGCCGCTCTGAAATCCCCAATGCTGATATGTTTCAAATTTGGATTTCTCCGTCAAAATAGATACATTAAATATCCCCGTCCGCACAATCATATCATGCGTGTAATTTTTCTTATTCACTGCCACCACAATACGGTTTGGCTCCGTTGTGACTTGCGAAACGGTGTTGACAATGCAGCCGTTATCCTTGTCGCCCTCCTTTGCTGTCAAAATAAACAAACCATACGTTAAATTGTACATTGCTTTTTTGTCCATCTCTATCTCCTCCTTTACAATAAGTTAGGTTCCCGGAATCACAAAAGATTCCGAGCGTCTATTATTCAATTAACTCTCATTTTTTTCCAAGTTAGGAACGAACTGGAAAATGTAAAAGTTTATATAAAGTATAGCACAGAATACAAAACAATGTAAATTATAATTGAGTAGGGAATATTTTCCCTACTCAATTATTTTTCTAAAAATATTCTTTTTATGTTCTTTGTGTAATCACTTTGTCAATCAGTCCAAATTGTAGCGCCTCCTCAGCAGAAAGATAGTTGTCCCGCTCCGTTGCAAGTGCTATCTCCTCTAGCGTTCTGCCAGTATTCTCTGCAAGAATACGATTCAGCCGCTGTTTACTCTGCTGTATATGATCTGAAAAAATCTTGATATCCGTCGCCTGACCCTGCACACCATTTCCATGAATTGCAGGCTGATGAATCATCACCTCTGCATTTGACAATGCAAAACGCTTGCCTTTTGTTCCGCCCGCAAGCAGGAATGCTCCAAAACTTGCTGCAAGTCCAACACAGATTGTTGACACATCACATCTAATATACCGCATGGTATCATAAATCGCAAATCCCGCTGTTACAGAACCGCCAGGACTGTTGATATACAACTGAATATCCTTATCTGGGTCTTCTCCTTCTAAATGAAGCATCTGCGCAACAACCAAACTAGCCGTTGTATTATTCACCTCTTCTCCAAGGAAAATAATCCGGTCGGACAACAGCCTAGAAAAAATATCATAACTGCGTTCCCCTCTACTTGTCTGTTCTATTACATATGGAATTGTACTCATGCTGCCATTCTACCTCCCATATGATAATTTCTTTTGCACAATCTTTGTGACATACACAATACAATTTGCATTTGCACTGGATAAAATATGCCATTTTTTCGATAGACTTGTGGAGAACACTGATACACTCTGCTAAACGCCTGTGTAAATGCCTGCTGCGAACTGTACTGTGCCTCGTAGGCAATCTCAACTATCGGCTTATTGGTCTCAACCAGTTTCTGCGCCGCCTGCGTCAGTCTTCTGCCCTGGATATACTTATAAATTGTATAACCTGTTCTTTTTGCAAAAATCCGTGCCATATAAAACTTGGAATAATTGAATACCGCTGCTATCGTATCCAAAGAAAGTTCCTCCTCTATATGGTCATCAATGTAGGTCAATACTTTTTCAATTACGTTCTCATCACTCATAGCCAATCTCCTTTATAGATACTTGGAGTTTTTTGTATCGAGTACAATATTGTCTACATAACAGTGAAAAACAGTACCTCGTATTTGTGTCAGGACAAGGCGGAGGAAGGAGGCAATGCGGTGGCATTGTTAGCTGACAACAACGTGGTACTGGCACAAATAGCAGGTGCTGTATTCACTGTTATTTATGCAATACTGTACTAGGTATGAGTATAGCACATCTCTCAATCACAGTCTTAATTAAAATTGCTCTGTTTTCATTTCTTTATGGATTCAGTCTACTAATGAGTATGAGAAACCCATTCCATTTCACTCCGTCAGGAAGCTCATAGTACTTTCTCATCCATTCCTCTATAAAGGCATATTCTTCTTGATATGGCATTGACTGCGCATAGACATCATTTTTTAATTTATATAAAACTACTTTCTCTATCATTTCTGTTTCAACTTGGTCCTTTACAGAGCTTAGAATTTTATGATTTTGCTGATTTAGGAATTGTAGGAAAATAAGTGAT
>DEPD01000004.1:25857-30797 GCA_002358575.1 Lachnospiraceae bacterium UBA3401
TAAGTGATGCAGATTGCGTAGGATATTTTTCTACAGTTCCTAACAGCAATCAATACAATAATGGTAGCCTGCGTCAGTTGCATTATTGGAAGTCCACCAATACGAAATAATATTATTTCAAAGAAAAAATATAGTATCCTTCCACCCCAGTTTAAATAATGTGCTTTTAATATCTATCAACCCATACGACATACCAGCACGATTCTCAAAACCCGCATAGGGTAGGCTGGCATATCCATAGTCATCAAAATACATATAAACATAACGATGTTGTATCAAAATCAATAAGGTCATAATACAGCTCATAAAAATCATTTTATTTTTTTCACTAATATGCATTACATCCCCTTTAACTTTCTCTCAATCTTGGTTAGCGTTTGCGAATGCAGAGTAATCAATAATACCCAATCAAGCACTTTCTCTGCATAATAACTTAACATTGTTTGTTTTCCAGCCAAAAAACGTAAAATTATCTGTGGTTTTATCTTTCCTTTCTTCACATATCGAGCCGCAGAAATACATTCTTCAAAGTTGCGATCATAAATATTAGCATCATAATATGCATAAATATTGTGCCATGTTTTCTTTTTATCTGGACTTGTTAGATTGTGAATTGCTTCCAGATATTGCTTGCAGTATGTTGTACACTTGAACATTTGTAATATCATTTTGTCACCTACTCTGTCCGCTATGCTCTGATACAAATCTTCATAACATTTTTGCTGCTTTTCCGCAATATCTTCGATATACGAATGCGTATAGGTCTCCGAATTTAGGTTGACGCGCCAATAATATCCTACATATGCAATTGTACTAACACACTTAGCACTCGCTAGAGCCTGTGTCTTAACCAATAAGTCATCTTCAAAATTAACATATCTTCTAAACTGTATCTGATGTACTCTCCAAAAATTCATACGAAACATGCATGACCAAATATGTGGATAACGATTTTTTTCACCCATCTTAATTGGCGGTGCAAAGCCATTGAAAAGAAGTGGATATAAAAGTTGTTCTAAAATGTCCTTACCCACATAACACGCATCTTCTGACACTTCAAAGGCAGAGTGTTTCCCATCGATACTTCGCCCGACACTGCACATACACAAATCACTTTTGTCCAGCTCCATACGTTCCATTTGCTTTGCATAACACATTGGATCAACAATGTCATCCTGATCACAAAAACAGAGATATGTCCCTGTTGCTTTTGACACACCGTAATTTCGAGCAGTAACAACACCACTGTTTTGCTGGTCATATATCACAATCCGAGAATCTTGTTGGCGCATATGCTCACAGATTTCTCTGCTATTATCGGTAGAACCATCATTGATAATCAAAACTTCAATATTTTGATATGTGGACTGTAAAACGCTGTTTAATGTCTCTTCAATATATTTCTCTCCATTATACACAGGAATAATAACACTTACTTTGCCATTTTGTTTTATCATATTCTTATTATGTTACTCCCATAATCTACTCTCGAACAACTTTTATGGTCTTTTCAGCAAGCAACTTAATCTTTGAATTGCTGTAATTGAAATAAAGGAACCTGCCGCCGCCAATCTATTTTTTAGTCTTGCATTTGAATCCAACAGCACTGTTTTTCGATACTTCCTAATTTCCTGGACAATCTGCATATATTCTTCAGCAAATTCTTTTTTGTTATTTCCAATACAGGACAGCAAGTCAAAGCAAGCGCTAAAATGTCTTGAAACTGCAGCCTTTGTCAGTTCAGGATGATTAACCTCCATGTGCCGAATACACTCTCTTGTAAATTCAATGTAATCCATACGTTGTTTGCGAAAATCCTTATTCACAATACTATCTTCGCGCTGAAAATAATAGTATTTCTCAGCGCTTGTACAAACTATTTTCTCCGAAGAATCAAACAATCGATACATCACGGCAACATCCTCATGCAACTTCCCCTTTGGAAAACGGATTTCTTCAAAAAGTTCCGCTCGAAATAGTCGTCCACATACAGATGTAATCATTTTCCTCTGATATAACAATCGAAATAAAGCTTCCTTGGAATCATATAAGTTCACTGTGCCAACTTCTGAATCAAAATTCTCTTTTATTTTAGCGCTGTTTTCTGACACTTTTCTGTATCCGCAAATTGCGATCTGTGCCTGATTTTTTTGTAATAACCGATAAAGATATGCAATATAATCTATGGCGATATAATCATCACTGTCAATAAATGCATAGCAAATACCGTTCGCATAACGAATCCCAGTATTTCTGGCACTTGATAATCCTCCATTTTTCTGATGAATCGTTCTGACACGTATATCCTTTTTGGTAATCTCATCACAAATCCTTCCCGAACAATCTGTTGAGCCATCATCTACTAAAATAATTTCTAAATTTGTATAAGTCTGCGCAAGAATACTATCAACACACCGTTCTATATATCGCTCCACATTATATACAGGAACAATCACACTAATCAATGGCTCACTCATTTTGCAGCAACTCCTCCACCTTCTCCGTCATCCTATCCCATGAAAAGCGATATGCCTCTTTCCGCACATTCTCGGCAAACTGCTCCCCCATATCTTCCTTATAATATGTGATGACTGCCTGCGCAAGCTGCTGTGGATTTTTAGGTTCCACAACATAACCTGTCTTTTTGTCTATCACAACATCTGGCAGACCTCCTACATTGGTTACAATTACTGGTTTTTCAAATCCATATGCAATCTGTACAATTCCACTTTGCGTTGCTGACTCGTAAGGCAGTATTACTAAATCGCAGGCGACAAAATATTTTTCCACCTCATTGTCTGGAGTATAACCATCTATCACTTCCACACAATCTTGAACACCACAACTGTGTATTAGATTAAAATATTCCTCCTTATCACTGCCAAACGCACCTACAATCATAAGTCTAATTGTATCCAGTTCCTTTTTAATGAATGGTATTGCCTGAATCAGATATCGTAATCCTTTATATTCCCGCACAAACCCAAAAAACAACAACAGCTTTTCCTCTGGGTCTTTTCTAAGTTCCTGACGTGCTTGTTCCTTCGTAAGTCCACGCAGCGAAAATGCATGATAAGTTGGATGTGGATTTATCCGAAACTGTGCGTTCGGCTTGATTGTACAGAGGTCAACACTGTCACTCTGCGCGTGTACCACAAAAAAATCCGCATTTTTTAGGACTATTTTAGTCAGAAACTTGTCCATTGGAAAACGCTCATGCGGAAATACATTATGGCAAATAAACATTTTTTTGACTTTTTTCCCAAGCACAGCTTCCAAAATGCGATAACAGGGGGCAAAATATGGATGCCACCACTGCAAAATAATTAAATCTGGTTTCTTTTTTTTGATTTTCTGCGCTGTAAGTATAATATTAACTGGATTTGCTGTATTGATTAGGAACTGTGCTTCTGGAACGCGAAACATGTCATTGCAATAATCTTTTTGTTCCTTCCGAAATAAGAATTTAGGATACTGCATCTTAAACGAAATCAATTCAACTTCATATTTGCATGAAAGCGCGCGATACAGCAGACTTGTATAATGCGCAATCCCCCCCTTATATGGATATACTGGACCAATCAGCACAATCTTTTTCATCTTCCCACCCCTTGCGTACACTTTGCTTTTTATCATAGCATGTATTTCTATTTGAAGCAAATATTTTCCTACAGTTCCCTAACGCTGCCTGTTATATTCGTTACAATTATACCTGCGATTTTCTTCTTTGCATATGAACACTTATACGGTCTCCTTGTCACAAGTAATTTCTGAACAGTTCCTTACTTAAAAAATTTGATAAATGGTTTGTATCAAAAAATATCTAATAATTCACAGTTGCAAGACTGATTATAGCTATAAAAAGTTTAAGTTACTGACATTGACCGTGAATGGTAGTGCTATGCTTTTCTAAGGAACTGTTAAGAAATGACTTTTAAATAGTGTGCTTGGTTTTTCTGCGAAAGTGGTGCTATCGGAGAAAAAGACAAGCAGTATGAAAAATTATTTTTGAATAGTTCCTTAGACGAAATAAACCTCCAAAAAACATGAAGCATATCTTTTATATTGCATACATAAATTAAATCAATATAAGATAAGTTGGTGAACTAGGCTATGATGAATTATATTTGGGGTGGAATGCTGATTATTGGCATTATATTTGGCGTGGCAACAGGCAATATGCAAGCTGTGACAGACGCAGTGCTCCAATCCTCTAAGGAGGCTATAACACTTGGTATTTCTATGCTTGGCATTGTGGCATTTTGGACAGGATTAATGGAAGTGGCAGAAGAAGCCGGGGTCATTACAGGACTCACAAGGCTCATCTCGCCTTTTATGCAGTTTTTGTTTCCGAAAATTCCGAAGGGACATAGAGCATGGGATTCATTGTCCGCAAACTTTGTTGCAAATATTTTAGGACTTGGGTGGGCAGCAACACCAGCGGGGCTCAGAGCCATGAACGACTTGGAGCAACTTGAAAGAGAGCGTGGGAACAATAAATTTATGGATACAACGGCGACAGGTTCCTTAGGCGGTTTGCAAAATTGTGGAGCGCGGATGGCAAGCAATGAGATGTGCACATTTCTAGTTATGAATATCTCGTCTTTGCAACTAATTCCGGTAAATATCATCGCATATCGCAGCCAGTATGGCAGTGCCAATCCGACAGCAGTGATTGCGCCTGCGATTGTGGCGACGTTTTTTAGTACGGTTGTAGCTGTGATATATTGTAAAATAATGGGCAGAAAATGTGATTGATACACTCGTTAATTGATATACACTATTCATATGGTTTTTTATAAGTCTTATTATATTGAAAATAAGGCTACCGCAATCCCACTGGCTTTAGACAGTAGGTTAAGGTAGCCAAAAGTAGCGGTTTGTGCTATACTTTCGCTATGGGGACATGGAAATCAAAAAACAGACACAAATATTTATTA
>DEPD01000046.1 GCA_002358575.1 Lachnospiraceae bacterium UBA3401
CCCACCGTCTAAAGCCAGTGGGATTGCGGTAGCCTTATTTTCAAATCATGTTTTCAGTTTCCCAAATCCCGATTTTTCGTTCTCTGCAAATTCCCGACAAATATGAATTGATAATCTTCCCATTTGAGGATATTTAATAATTATCTATAAATGAGCAAATTTAAAATTATGTACAAATTTGTCCGCCATACAACGACAGATCTGAGGTTTTGTATTTGTTTTGTCCTTGAGTGAAATACAAAATACAGAATTTTTTGTGCAGTTTTCTGGATTTGCTCAATTATAGTAATTATTATAGACTATCACAAAAATACCATCAACCCTTGAAAACACTAAATTTAAGCAAGTCAACATTGCTTTATTCATTACATCATTTTATGTCGTTTCCCTCATGATTACAAGTGCTGATAAGGGAAAAATGAGGGAAAGAAAAAACTATAATATCAAATAACAAATAATGAAAAGGGAATCTGTCTGAAAGATATGATTTTTCTTTATTGGTTATCCATCGTTAAATAATCAAAGCTCACTCTTAGTGTGTCAGCAATCCCGAATGATACAGTATCAACAGTCCTCTGTATGTTACATCGCAAAGTTTCCTAGTCCTACTCCTCCAGTCTACCTCCAGTTGCCCACCACCATAGCATCCCATTCCTTTAAGTGCCTTTTCGACGTAGCTTGCACGGCATATTCCCTGATCATCTATAGAATCATAAATAATATCAACCTCTTTTTTTAGCGGTGGAACAAGACTGTATAAACCACATCGGCACATATACTCTACCAAATCCAGAAATACATAATGCTCTCCGTCAGTTTCTATACCCAGTTTCATGCCCTCCCTATATGCACCACAACAGCCAACCAAATGCCCAATATCTACACAATAGGCAGGTGAATAATTCAAGCCTGTGTCTTTCAGTAACTTATTAAAAGAATCTGCCAGCATTGCTATATTCTCACTGTTCCGCCAACTGTTTGTATGAGCCAAAATATCCAGATGATACCAACAGGGCCATTTTTCATAGTCGTTAAAAACGTATGCGATTCCCTCGGGGTTGATTCGCTCGGGACGTCTCCTTCTTATTTTCACGATATCTGTCACCGATTTTATTTCAGTAACTCTTCTAAAAGATTCCAGTGCCGTGGTAATTTCTTTTGTAATATCAAAGGTGTCTTCATAACCAGCTCTTGCAACACAAGCAGCTTTAATGATGTCCGAGCCGGCGGCTGCGTATCTGCTGCAGTCAATATCGCCTTCGCCGAACAATTTCGGGGATATAATTTTGAATGCTTCTATTGCATTCTTCAGAACAGGAGTATCTTTATACACCAGTTTTTCGCCAAGATATTTTACACCAACCTCTTGATTTTCATATGGTCCTGCATTTTTGTTAGACCCATGAAAACCATTGCCCAACCAACCGTTTTCTTTTTGGCATGTAATGATACTTTGGATTATTTTCTCTTGCAAAATCCTATCTTGCAAATCTCTTTTTTCGTCGTCTGTGATATTTTTCAGAATATCGTTTTTAACATGATAAACAATCGAGGGATTCGCATGTTGCACTAAAAACTCTGATATCCTGTCAAGCAAGTTACTTTGATCACTGTTGGAAGCTCGTCTTGCAGAATCCTTCATTTTCATACATGAAAGTTCTTTCATATTTTTCCTCCCTTTAATATTTGGACAATGTAATCTGTTATAATTACTTTATAATAATTCACTTAACATCACTAAACCTTTGGTTTATTGTCTAAGCTGTTCTTAGAACTTATCCAATTTGTATTTAGTGGTTACCATTCCACTTCAATCACGCACTTGTCTGCCCCTATCTTTATGCTTTCAAGCAATGTAACTGAATATCTATTTTCTAAATACATATTATTGTATCTGTATCAAAATGTTCTTCAAGATAGTTGCAAATTATATTCGCTCATAGATATTTTTTCTTAATATCCGCACTCTTTGACAATGGATAATTAACTTCAAATTCTCTTGCCGTATCATAATCCAATATCTCTTTCTAAGCTATCTACTAATCTAACAAAATGTGCATTATCATTTTTGCCATAATATCCTCATTATAATGTCGATTGTCCTCGGATTTATTATACATCTATCCACCACTTTTTGGAATACCTGATTATATTTTCGGTATGAGAATGTATATGCGATTTAGCTCCGCAAATCCCCTTTGCCTTACCCTCATAATCAGCCCTGTATTTTTCAGCTCATTCAGAGAACGCTTAACTGTCATCTCACACTGGGAGAGTTCAGCGGCAAGCTGCCTGACAGGAAAATATACAAACAGGTATTTGTTCTCATCCTCCAGCTTTTTTGTGAGCATGGCGTCCAGCATCTTGCAGTACATTACCTTTGCCGTGCTGCTGATTGGAAGTCCTGCCAGTGCTTTTGGGAATGGCATACAGGGCGGCAGTGGCGTGTCTGCTGTCATAAATTCATATTCCATTTGTCTGTTTTCTCCTTTCATTTTGAGGCTGTTTCCGGCAGAAACATTCAGGGCAGAGCCTGTCTTTTCATGCTGCTTTAAGCCCCTGACAATGCAGGCAGGGCAGAGTAATCCCTCTGCCTGCATACTGTGCATATTTTAGTACAGTCCAGCTGGTTCTTCCTGATGCCGTTCCTGCCCCTGGTTCCTTCGGCAGCGTTTTGCTCCCTCTGGTGCGCTTGCTGCGGCGGTGATTTTCATTCCCTTTCACAGTTCATGGCGGCACATCGTCTGGGGAGTATATCCCATACGTACTAACTTTACAAAAAGCAAAGAAGCTGCTGCCAAACGGTTTTTCGCTCCTCAATAAACGACATCTTTACCAGTTCCAAAATATCAAAAGACACTGTCTGGATATTTGGCAGTATCATCATAAAAATTATAAGGAACTGTAGAAAA
>DEPD01000067.1 GCA_002358575.1 Lachnospiraceae bacterium UBA3401
TTGAAGTAATCTTCAAGGCTTTCTTCTAAAGTTGCGGCTTGTAATACTTCCATGCCATTTTCTACAAAAGAAGTAACAATTTTTCCTATTGGTAAATCAAGGTTATGCACCTGTATATTGTGGTCATCCTGTATGGTAAACTGGCTTTCATGGAAGATACGCTCTAAAATTCTTGCCGCCTGTGCCGTATCAGAAACAACAAACCGGATATGTTTGCTGCTCTTTGCTTCCAGTTCTGCAAGACTTTCTTCTTCCAGCAATGCGCCGTGGTCAATAATGCCTATATCATCAGCCAATAATGCAATTTCAGAAAGGATATGGCTGGAAATCAAAATTGTTTTTCCACGCTCATTGCAGAGGTCACGGATAAAGGAACGGACTTCTGCAATTCCAATTGGGTCAAGACCGTTAATCGGTTCGTCCAAAATCAAAAGTTCCGGGTCATGCATAATGGCAAGGGCAATCGCCAGCCGCTGTTTCATGCCAAGTGAATATTGGGAAAACAGCTTCTTATCTTTGTAAGGCAGACCAACCAGATCAAGTGCGTTTTTAATTGCGTTGCGGTTCGGCACGCCCCGCAGGGTAGCAAAAATGCGCAGGTTTTCGGTGGCGGTCAGATTAGGATAAAAGCCGGGGGATTCAATCAGACTGCCGATACGGGGCAGCAGCTTCTTTTCATTTGCTGCCAAAGGCTTTCCCCAAATAGTCACTTCCCCCGAAGTAGGCGACGTCAGCCCAAGCAGCATTTTCATTGTTGTTGTCTTTCCAGCCCCGTTTCTGCCGAGCAGGCCATAGATACGCCCTTTCTGAACATGGATATTCAGATTGGCAACACTTTTCTGCATTCCATATTGTTTTGTCAGATTTTTTGTTTCAATTACATATTTGCTCATTACGAAACCTCCCTTTTATGAAATAAAAGTTTTTCATGTCTACTATTCTATCACACCAACCTTGCATTAACCTTGCACGAACCTTGCATTAACCTTGCAATTTGGAGAGTAGCTTTTACAAACAATAAAATCCCCGCAGGACGCGGAGATTTTATTGCACTGTAAAAAACTGCTTTGGTTTATTCTGCCAGTGGGAAAAGCAGAACAAAAACAGTTCCTTCTCCCAGTGTGCTTTCTGCTGTTATTATTCCGTTCAGTTTGGCTACAAGCTGATGTACGATAGACAGACCAAGACCACTGCCTTTTTCAGACCGCCCTTTATCGCATTTATAAAACCGTTCAAAAATATGCTTCAAATCCTCCTTATCAATCCCTACACCATTATCAGACAAAAGGATTTTTATATTCCCCTCCAGCTCTGATAAGGCTATTTCTACTTTATCTGCATGGCTATGAGAAATTACATTTTGTATCAGATTGTTTAATATCCGCATATATCCATTAGTGTCAATCTGTACCCTAAACGGCTGCTCCGGAATGTCAACTACAAAATCTATCTGTGCATCTTCAAATATTGGTATCCAGTCAATCAGTATGTTTCGTGTCAGTTCCGTCAAATCAATCGTAGATATATTCATTGAAAATTCATTTGAACCCAACTTGAACCAATCAAAAAGCACATCTATATATTCTTTTAAATCGTGGGCTTTCCGGCGGGCAGTTTCTATATAGTCATCACGTTCTTTTCCTTCAACAATCCCTTTATGTGCAGCATCCAAATATCCGATCAATGTAGTGAGCGGCGTCCTTACATCATGGGAAAGGCTCGTCATAAGCTGCCTGTTTGTTTCTTCCGTCCTGCGGCAGACAGAAATCCTGTTTTCGTAAGACAGGACAATATCGTTAATCTCATAAGCAAGAGGAGATACAAGCTCGTGTGTTTCTGATAAAATACGCCTGTTTCCATTCCCGTTTTTGATATCTTCCAAAGCATCCGATATTTCCAATATCTGCTTTTTTACACGTCGGACGATAAAAACAGCCCCACAGAGAGAAACAAACGCAACGCCCAGCGCAATCATTGTAACTGCTTCTGTATACAATACTCACACCTCCCTGTTGAAACGATAGCCAATCCCCTTCACTGTCTGTATATACCGTGGATTACATGGATTTTCTTCTATCTTTTTCCGCAGTCGGCTGATAACCGCCATAATATTGCTGTCATCATAAACATAATCTTCTCCCCACACATTTTCATAAATTTGCTGTTTTGTCAGTATCTTTCCCTGATTTTTGGCAAGAAACAAGAGTAAATCAAATTCTTTCGGTGGCAGTTCATAATCACCATTTACCGCATGAATAGAACGATTGTTATAATCAATACTCAGTCCGTCAAAATCAAATGTCTGTAACTGCCCGTCTTTTGAGTTAAAACGGGTATAACGTCTGATTAATGACAGGATACGGGCAATCAACTCGTCCATGTCAAAAGGTTTTGTCAGATAGTCATCAGCCCCCGCTCGTAAACCACGCACTTTTGAAACACTGTCATTTTTTGATGTAAACATAAGAATAGGCAGACTGCTTTCTTTTCTGATCTGTTCTAAAGTTTCAAATCCGTCAAATCCGGGCATCATTACATCCAATATGGCAAGCTGGTATTCTTTCTCCCTAAGTTGCAGCAAACCGGATTTTCCGGAATTTTAGATTACCACACATTTTTCCATTTTCTTTTTTATGTAATTTTCCGATAGTTCATGTAATTATTTCTCATTCTTTTTTTCAACAAACCTAAATTCACATTAAAAAAAGGCAGGGCACTACTATTGTTATGTCCTGCCTATCTTTTTTCAGTTTTCCCCTGCTATTAAATTATTTTGTTCCATTATAAACATTATATTTATACTCTACATCTCCCTCTGCTGATTTTTGATAAGTTCGTCGTGCCTCTGTCCTGCCACCTGCGCCTTTTTCTCCGCAAGACGGGCTTTTAAGGACATTTTCTCAGCGGGTTTGTCCTGTGCCTTTTTGTTCTCCTCTTTCTGAACTTTCTCCCGGCACCGTTATTTAGGACATTATCCACCATATTGAAGTTCTGTTCCTCCATTTCTTCAATCTTCGCAAGGGGCTTGTATTCTGCCAGTTTTGCGAGCAGTTCATTCGCCTGCGGTATTTCTTTCGGTGCAGTTTCTGTAGAAATAACCTCATTCAGCCATTCCGTCAAATGTTCCACATCTCCCTGCCCGATCATTTCTGAAATTTCCAATACATTTTCAGTCATGATCTGATTATTGTCATGATAGACATTCGTATCATAATTATAAATAAAACGATCTATCTCAACCGCAAGCTGTTCTACTGGTGTCAAATCCGGCATATGTTTATCCCATATTTTAGCCTCCAAATCCTCACTTATATCGCCCTCTATCTTCATATCGGGCAGCTTTGCCATCAGTTCCGCAATGACTTCCATCGCCTGCGGATTCCCTTTTATTTCGGGGATATAATCCAAAACATCAAGTTCGAACCTGTTTCCGGTTAAAATATCTGTTACGACATCATCATATGTTTCTGTCCCCGGCGTATGGATATTAATGCCGATTACTGGAATACCGTTCAAACGCTCCGGTGGTATCTGTTTCCATATCGCAATGGCTTCATCTACCGTCACAATCTTCTCATGGAACTCTCCAAAATTATGAAACTCGCCACACTCCGCCACGGTCAGCGTCACTTCCGTTTCCGGCTTTGTATTCTGCGGAAACAGTGTTTCCGTCAATCCTTTCGTGTCAAAATGCTCCCCGTCCGACAGGATAATCTCGTCCTTATCTGCGTCAAATTCCACGGAGAATGACAGCTTATCCCCCTGCTGAATATACGCAAAATCCGCTTCTGAAATTGGCTTTCCATACTGCCCCATCTCCACAAAAGGTTTACTACATTCCGCATAGGCTTTACAGATTGCATCCGCATCAAGACCGCTGGTATTTACATAAAAGCGCTGTTCATAGTACATTTTCAGACAGAAAATGCTTTTCGGTTTCTTCTCCCTGAGGCGTGTCTGCGCACTCTCGGGGTTATTACTTAAACACGCCTCATGTTCACGCACGCCTGCAAGGTATTCCTCCACCTGTGGGAGATAACTTTCCAAAGTTCCTGTCTTCTGCGATGTAATCGGATTGATGTCAACCTTAACATCTCCTATATACATTCCGTCATCGTTATTAAAAGCGTTAAACAAATCGTCCTCCCGCTCATTCATGGAAAGCTCCACTACCACATCAAGGTCTGAGCCGTTCCTTTCAAGTCTCCTGCATCTGCTCCCTGATACGGCAACATCTACAACTGCCGCAGCAATGGCATAATCATCAATCTTTGTCTACACATGGCATTTCACGGTATCCTCAATCTCCGACGGGTTCATTTCGCATATTTCATGAAAAAGCTCATTCGTCTTTTTCTTAAAATTTTCCACGATATTCCCCTGCAAAATTTCCGACACGATACAGCTCGCTTCCTCAACTTTTTCCATTAATCCGTCATAATCAATCGGTATTAATTCATCATTATCGCCAATACTGCCACCTGCGCCGTTGTCAAATGGATTTTCTTTCAAATCTTCGATAATATTATTAAGCGCATCACGGATACTCACATCAAATCCAACTTCGTTGGATTTATTGTCATATATGCCGCCGTCGATTTCCTTATAGTCCATGCCCATAATGGAATAATCATAGCCGCCCTCTGTTTCCTGTATACTGATATAGCGGTCTGCAATCTGAAACGCAAGCTCTGTTTCCTCCACTTTCTCTGGTTCTGACTGCTCCTGCTTTTGGTCACTGTGTCCGAAAGTGTCGCCGCTGTCCTCTAAGAACTTTTTCATATCTGCAAGAACCTGTTCCGTTTCATCTCCGAAGTCAATGATTTCGTCGCCGTCGTCAATATCCTCAATTTCCTGCCTCAAATCATTCTGTATTATGGAATGATTTTCATTCTGCCCTAAAGTATCTACTGTTTTATTCTGTGGCATTTCTGCTCCTGCCTTCCAATCTTTCTGCGTCGCGGAAAGATTGGCATCGTGTCCTAAAGTATCCATTTCAGGTTCTATTTCTGCCTTTTGGTCAGTATGTCCTAAAGATCCTGTTTCAATTTCCATTCCTGCCCTTTGGTCACTCTGTCCTAAGGTATCTGTTTTCATCTCTTGCAATTCTTTCTGAATGAAAATATCTGCTTCTTTTTCACGTGCTAAAACATCCCTGCGGAATACATTAATAAAACCGTCCAAGACGGCCGGGTGACTGCTTACAATTAACTCACTGTTCCTGTCCCTGCCATGCACCATATCTTCGGGAATATAAAACTCCGCCGTTTATGCCTTGTTATCCCTTGAAAAGCGCCCGTCCCACGGTAACCGTTGTAATGTGTTTGCAAGGACAAATACGAGGCGTTCCGAACCGTATTACTCTACTACGGGTTTAACAGCTTCTTTATTAAGATGCTTACCGTCATAATTCTGCCGGATTGCGTCCACAACTGCCTGACTGCATTCTTTATCAAGTTTCCGAGATGCCCGGTATTCGTCCAGTTCACCATGATCGTCTGCATAACTGAATGTATGGCGGTAAACGGCTGGATAGTCTGCTTTCTCTGTGCCTGTACTCAAATCTTTCTGCAATACAGAAGTGTCAATCTCTGTTTCCATTTCCGATTTTAAATCACTCTGCAATACAGAATGATTTTCACTCTGTCCTAAAGTGTCAGCGTTTTCTCCCTGTGACACTTCCAACTCCAGCTTTTGGTCACGCTGTCCTAAAGCGTCCTGTTCTTTTCCATTTTCCAACTCATGCATAAAATCGGGTAATGCGGTAAATCCAAAAGAATCCACAAAGTGTGCGCTGTTTTTCCCGTTTTCATGTAGCACGACAATATCACTAACGGAAAGGGAATGCCCTTTAAAATCTTCCGGGTGCGCTGTATTAAATTTCAAAAAAATATCTTCAAGTTTTTCATTCTGCGTATCTCCCTGAATGTCCGAAAGTTCCCCTGTATAAACCAATTCATGGTTTTTCAGTGCAATCGCACCAAAGTTGTCTTTTGTAATCCCCCTTTTCACCAGTGACTCCGTACCCTCAAAGCGGAACTGATCCAGCTCCAGATTATCCTTTAGCTGGTAGATGCCATATCTGTCGGAACTGCCATACAAAAGCTGCGCCTCTTTATTGGCGCTTCCCTCCGCAAGTTCCGTCTGCATGGAGCAGTACTCTCTTTCATTCTGCCAATCCAGCCATGCTGGATTTTCGCCTTTTTCAATTCCGAAAATACCATCATGCCCTGCAATCTGTTCCCTGTCCTCTGCGGCTATTTCTGAACCGTCCCCATAGAGCAGGTACACGGGCAGGTCACTGTCAAACAGTTCCAATGCGCTCTCCTTTGTGAGTGGATACATATCGTTTGCAAAATAACCATACTCGTGCATTTCAGACAGACCAATCATGCTGTCAGGCAGCGCGTCAATCTCCGCCTGTGCATCTATGACGGTCAGCGACTCATTGACAGGTTCGTTTTCAATCCGGTATGCCAGTGTTTCCGTCAGTTCTTTTGTTTTTTTGTAATTATCCAGTTTGTATCCGTAATTTACGATCAGATTTCTTTCATCAGGCGTGAATACCGTCCTTCCATGCTCCAAACGGTGTACAATGGACGCCGCATATTCCATGCCAGACAAATCTTTTTCAAGGAAAGCAGCCCCCTCCTTTAAATCCACCGCAATATCAAAAAATTCCGGCAAACCTTTATTCCTGCCGTCGCTTACAATAATGGGAACATATTCCGCACCGTTTTCCTCAAGAAAATCCTGTATGTTTCCGTCCCAACTGTTTTCGTCCAGCGCCGCCAGTTGATAGGCAAGGACAAGAACCTGTTCCTGTGTCATATTGGTAATCCTGTCAATCTCATATTCTGCACTATCCTGATACATGATTTTCAGAACCACATCGCTGTCTTTGATTAGCTCATTAGCTTTTTTGTCCATTTCCTGATCGTATTTCACATCGGTTATCGCATGGGTATCCGTATTATAAATGTAATCAACATGAAATTCTGCCACTTCCGCCGACTGTTCATCTCCCAAATGAACGGTTTCCGCACCTTTCCCTGCAAGATAAATTTCCACGTTCTCCCTGTCCGCATCGGTCATTGCAAACAGACTGTCCATTAACGCCGTCCCCTCCATGCCCTTTACACCCACAATATTAAAACGGGAACGCTCGGTGTTGCTAAGGGCAAGGATAAACTCCTGAACCTGTTCAGCCTGTTTATCCAAAGGACGTGAAATTTCTTTTTCAAGTTCTAATTCTTGTAACTGCGCATCAATTCCCATAATAAGCTCCGATGCCGTCCTGCGGATTGTGTCAAGGGAAGATTTCAATCCCTCCAGCCTGTCCGCAATTTCCTCCATTGTCAGTTTTTCCACTTTATTTACTGCATTTCCATTTATATCCGCCATATAATCTCCTCCATAACAGCAGAAAACAGACAAGTTTCCCTGTCTGTTTCCGCTGTTGCTATTCTGATTTTTCCTGTGCCTATAAACATACCTCTTTGTTTTTTGCCGCTGCCTTGTCCGGCTCCGGCGCTTTGCTCTGCTGTTCCACTTTCGCCTTCATCTGCGACAGCTTATCTTTTACCGATGAGCGCCCGCTCTCCCCCGCCATACGGCAGGAAATTGTAAAATTAGATAAAACACTGAAAGAATACAAGCTCCTATGCGGAAACAGCATTGATTCCCCACAGGAGCTTGTTTCTTTTATCAGCGAAAAGCGTAAGCAGATTTCCGATTTGGAAAAAGAACGGCAGTCAGTTTACAACCGCAACCACCATAAGAAAAGTGAAGAATTAAATGCACAGGCAAGGGAAATCTCCGCCACGATAAAACCTCTGCGGGCGGAATTATCCCTTGCAAAGGCTGTCCTTGAAAAAATACCGAAGCTACAAGAAGTAATTGAAGCCGAACGGCAGGCGGAAACTGCCGTTATAACAAAAAATAGGGAAAGAAGGTATGCACGATGACAAATAGCAAAATTAAAACCAATACCCCGTCGAAGAAAAAGGCAGCGAATATCCAAGTAGATAAACTCCATATCTTTGAGGGACATCCCTTTAAAGTACTGGATGATGAAGATATGAACAATCTTACAGAGAGCATAAAGGTACAGGGAATTATTTCTCCGTTAATTGTTCGCACAATTGAAAGAACGGATGAATATGAAGTGATAAGCGGACACAGGCGTTTACACGCCGCCGTCAAAGCAGGGCTTTCCGAAGTGCCTGCTTTAATTTATCCCCTTGACCGAAACGAAGCGATGATTGCGGTTGTAGACAGCAACCTGCACCGTGAAAGGCTGCTCCCAAGTGAAAAAGCCTTTGCCTACAAAATGAAAATGGATGCAATGAAAGCACAGGGCAGGAGAACGAGGCAGTACACCGGCTGCGCCGTCAATTTCAAAAGCACTACCGTCAGTTACAAAGTCCATAAGAGAATCCAGCACAGCGAGGAGGATTACCAAATCATCCCCGATATGCAGGAAGCCATCATCTCCGAGGAGCAATGGCTGAGGGTGCAGGAACTTCGCAAACACAAGCGCAGACCGACGAAAACCGGCAGGACAAACCTTTTTTCGGGGCTGCTCTACTGCTACGACTGCAAATCGAAAATGCACTTTGTAGCCGCCAAGAGCATGAAACGAAAACAGGAGCATTTCCGCTGTTCCCAATATAAATCCGGCAGAGGGGAATGTGCTATGCACTATATCCGCGATATTGTCCTTGAACAGCTTGTGCTGGAAGCAGTCAGTGACTTATCCGATTTTGTACGCTGTTACGAGCCGGTATTTCTGTATCTGCTGGCAAAGAAAAACAACGCCATGCGGCAAAAGGAATACCAACAGCTTCAACAGGCTGTAGAAAACGGCACAAAGCGGATAGCGGAAATCGACAGGCTGATTGAAAAGGTATTTGAGCAGAACGCAGGCAGCGTACTCTCTGATGAACGGTTTGCTAAAATGCTTCAAAGCTATAAAAAGGAGCAGAAATCACTGACACAGGAAGTGGAAGAAAACCGCCATACCTTGCAGAACGCTGAACAGCGGGTAATGGATTTAAGGCTTGTCTTACGCACTTTGCGGGAGATAACCGACATTAAGGAACTCACGCCTACGCTTGTCAATTCGCTGATTGAGCGTATCGAAGTCCACAACAGCAACAAGTCCAGCGGTCACAGCCATGTGAAGGTAGACATTTATTTTACGGCGGTGGGTATAATAGATATTCCCACGTAGAAAGAAATCCTTGCCACGATGGAAGAAATACGGAACAACCCGCAGGACTTCAAATTTGTGGCATAACAAAAGGATACGGTGTAATCCCTTTTACAGAGTTCACTGTATCCTACATAAAAACATCCTTATCTGGCGACGGCAAAGGCACGGTGACCTCTACGGTTATAGGAGATACATATTCTGTTAAGCGGAGATTCTACTTCTGGTTTCATGGTGAGAAGCAGCGTTGCATAAACAGGGATTTTTTTAACTGGCTTCCTGCCAATCCCCGATATGCTATGTATAAGCCAAATCTGCGTTGCATGAGCAGATGGATAACTGCCCGAAAAAAGAACATAAAAAATCCCTCCAAACTTTAAAACAGGTCTGGAGAGTGTCTGTTAAGTCTTTTCGGGCATAGCATAACCGCCCACCATAACACCGTTTTTTTATATGATGGGCGTTTGCCTTAAAACCTTATGAAATAAAACAGAGCCAACGAACTGTGATTTATTTCACAAGTTCATCGACTCTGCGTCTTTGCGTCTGGCTCTACGATGACTGTCATTTTTAAATTTGTTACTTCAATCAATGTTTCCTGTCTGCATTTCGGACAATAAAGAGGATAGTTTTTTTAAATAGTGTCCTCTCTGATTTTATTACGGGTTTTGTTTCCGTATATAGGACAATATACCCATTCTATTTTATGTAACACGGCATATATCCTCCTCAAAGATTTATCAAATATACATATGCTTCCTCATTATCAAAAGTAAAGCTCCTACAATAATTTCCACCATTTTTCTCGATTGTTTTTATTGAAGCAACATTATCCTTTTCAACTGATAACTGCAACTGTTTCAGACCGTATTTTCTCGCAACAAAACATATTTGTCTTAATATTTCAGTAGCATACCCTTTTCTTCTTTCTGACGGTCTTACACTATATCCACAATTACCAAAATCTTTTAGGAAATCATTTAATTGATACCTCAAATCAACAATGCCAACAATTTTATTATCTGACACCCTAACTGCAAAAAATGTATCTGTTAAAACCCAATTAGGGTCAACAGTCTCCGTACTTGAATTGGCAATGACTTTATTAAACCATTCCTCATAAGAAGGAATCTTATCAAATAATTCACTCCCATTGATTATCTGTTCTCCAAAATCAAAATGCTCCTGCCGGTATTCAAGTGCTTTATCTTTCAATCCTAAACTTGGCTTTACAAGCCGTATTTCTTCATATGCCATCATTCATTCCTCCATTTAATAAATTTTAATTTTTCAAACCATGATTTCCATGCCATCATAAGCGAATAAAATATTATCAAGTCCTTTTTCAAGTTCCTTGTAATAACCATATGATTTTCCCCATATTTCATCAATATGTGTAACTATAATCTTCTTGATTCTATAATAGTTTTTCAGTTCTATAACCTCATCCAAAGTGAATATTTCATCTTTCAAAGGCGTATCCATAAGCTTCGTTCCATCATTTAATATTCCATCATCAGAAACCATGCTTATAATCAAAATATCTGTATCAAAATATAAGTCATTATGAGCAAAAGGTTTCGGATTACAACAAGCATAGATAACCTTTTTTTCATACTCTTTCAGAACATAAAAAGTGATATTTCTGCTTGGGTTATTGTTGATTAAGTCCATGTCAATATTATCTATTTTTATATGCGGTGTTTCATTAACAGAAATACAATGAAGAACATCACCATAATATTTAAAGCAGTCACGGTTCATTTGGTTTATATCTTTAATGACCTCTGGAAGAGCATAAAAGCCAATAGGCATACTCGTTCCTTTAATAAAGTCACAGCCTATCTTTTCAACAATCCGAATACCCCTGACATGGTCTGGGTCACTATGGGAAATGGAAAGGTGTTTCACTTCCGATATTCTTTGTCTGTTGCAGGCTACCGCAATATCTTCGGGTGTGTCTATCAACATTTTTATATCGTCAATATACAGGCTTGGCCCTAACCGTTCATACCTGCCGCCTTTTCGTCTGGCTTCTTCACAAATTTTACATTTACAAAATGAACTCGGGATAATTGACATGCCGCCGCTACCAATAATTTTCAATTTCAAATCTTTCACACCACCTTATCGCATGAATTGCAAGAAATAATAATGCGTTATCATTCATGTTAAATATTTAAACAATATCGCTATTACTGCCGCTTTTCACTAATATTCTTCTTATTTCTTTTATTATTCTGGAAGGTGTTTCTTTGTCCATAGGCATAAGTTTACTGTACATTCTTACCCCTTGATACGAAAACACAATTAAATCAAATATCGCAGAAATATCCACTTCATTAAATTCATGCCTGTCCATCCCATATTGTATTAGCTTCTTCCATGTATTTGCTGAAATTAAATATTGTTCATATAGCGTATTACTCTGATTTGCAATATCACGAATGCTAAAATACTCATATATTGCTATGCTTAATGAAGATTGGCTGTCAACCATTTCATTCTCATACTTGTTTAAAATTTCATCCAAAATAGTTACTGCCGAACAATTTTGTTCTATCCTTAAATCAATCTCATTATCCTGCTCACTTGTCATATCATCAATAATCTCTTGAAAGATTTGACGTGTGCTTTCGTAATGGCAATACAACCCGCCCCTGCTTAATTTCGCCACATCGCAGATATCCTTCATTGTCACTTGTTTAAAACCTTTTTCTGCAAACAAAGAACATGCACATTTCTTTATATGTTTCCTTGTTTCCTGTCCTCTTTTATTCATAAGCAACCCTACTTTCCGACAAACGTGTCTGAAACTATTATACGACATATGTGTCTGAAAGTCAATAAAAAGCGGCAAAGATTTCTCTCTACCGCCATCAACGTCTAAATATAAATAATTTCCTTGTTTACAATCTCCCTTGTACAAGCCCTTATGTTGTATAGCCGTCCTGCCCATTCTAAGGCATTTTCTTCCTTTAGCTGTTCTATTATGCCCTGTGCCTGTTTCATGCCCTCTATGAGCCACTCAAAGCGTTCCTGCGCCTGCCAGTCAATGTTGGCAAGGTAAGTGTTCAACCTGCCGCTTGTGAGAAGATTAGTGTATGTAACCTTTTGGTACTGCTTCAGATAGTCCAGATGCCGCTGTCCCCATGTGCCTATCGGCTGTTCTTCTTCTGCGAGTAATCTCAAATCTGGAATAAGATACCCATTTTCTTCGTGGTATGTGCCGCCCAACTGTTCAAATATTGATTTCATATGCAAAAACTCCTCGTATAATAAGTTTGTAAGCAAGAAAAACAGCTTACAGACTTATTCTTTTTTGATTAGACAGAAGGATAATTCTAAACATCCTTTCCGAAGATTCTTCTTCAATCATGCTGGTTCATCCATTCTCTGTCTATTGGTTAATAAGGTTCTTTATAGTCATGGTCCCAGATGTTACAATAAGATTCATAAAAACTGTAGCTATGGTTACTGCTTTATCGCTCCAGCAAAGCTTCTGCTATTGCCAAGAAAGCCTGCAGCCCTAACGCTACGCTAAGACTTATTACACAAATGCTGCATCCCGGTATCTAGCCACCAGCAGGGTATTTCTGCCGGGCAATGCTCATAACGCGAGGTTTCGGGTGGCGTAGTGATCTGGGACAAACCATGATTACTCTTCTTCATTTTTATTGAAAGGTAGTGATGAGCCGTGAAAGAACATATTGATTACCTCTCAACACTGTTTGTTGGGATTGACATTGCATCCCGTATTCATGTTATTTCTGCACTTGATTTCAATGAGAAGTTCTACATCAAGATGAAACCTGTAGAAAACACTCAGGAAGGCGCAGCTCTTATGGAACAGATGATTTCTGATGTGTTAGAATATAACCATCAGTTCAAATACGTTGTTATCGGTATGGAATCCACTGGTTTCTATGGTGTCCATCTGGCTAATTATCTTTCTGCCAGTGACCTGCTTGCACCATTCTCTGTCAGGG
>DEPD01000188.1:0-6165 GCA_002358575.1 Lachnospiraceae bacterium UBA3401
AAGATGCGTCAGTTATTTTTCCACAGTTCCTTAGTAAAAAGGAATTGAGAACATGAAAAAACGGATAACTCTACAACCCAGCGAATGGATTATTATGGAAAAGCTTTGGGAAGACAGTCCTAAAACCATTATGCAATTGTATCACGCACTAAAGGAAAAACCAGGCTGGAGCAAGAGTACAGTAAACACTCTGCTTGGAAGAATGGTAAAAAAACAAATTCTCTATTATGAGGAAGGAGAAAAAGCAAAACAGTATTTTCCTAATGTTAGCCGTGAGGAGTGCGCGGCTACTGAAACAGAAAGCCTTCTCGACAGGGTGTACAAAGGTTCTGTCTCCATGATGTTAAGTACCTTGATTCGGAACAAAAATTTGAGTGACAACGATATTAAAGAGTTATATGAGATTCTTGAGGAGGCGGTTGATAAAAATGATTGAACAGCTTGTTACTTCCTCAACACTCATTCTCATACTACTTGTGCTCTCGGTCTTATTAGAGAAAAAGATAAACCCCTGTCTGAAATACGCACTTTGGTTATTAGCTGTAATAAAATTGCTTGTTCCACTGCCACAGTTTCCATCACATATAAGTATTATAAACGTCGTGCAGAATATTACACTGCCAAGTTCCCTATTTTCAGATATCGAAAATTTTTCTAATGTAGACGCGATAGCAAACAACGCATCTTCGCGCAATACAATTCATACTTACAATGAAGCAGCGCAAAGTAATAATTCCGCGTCAGACGGTGACGATTCTTTCAATAAGAATCAAAATAAAAATGCATCCTTTATAAACGACGAAGCCACCGATTTTACAGTCGCCAACCATCGCCAATTATACAATACACTTTTTTGCCTCTGCAGCACAATATGGTTTGTCGGCGCAATTATCTGTATCGTGGTCTTTGTGTGGGCAAATTTGCGATTTGCATATTTTTTAAAAAATAACCGCACTTTTGATGGATATATTAAAACTTCCCTACCTTCGGGAAAACTGCCTATTTACAAAAGTGCAGAAATTATTAGTCCCTGTCTATTCGGTATATTTCATCCTGCCATATATATACCAGAAAACATTCCTTTTACGCGCACGCAAAAAGCTGATATCCTTGCGCATGAATACACACACTTTAGACACGGTGACACATTTTGGGCACTTATCCGCTGTCTATGCACGGCGCTATACTGGTACAATCCACTCATATGGCTTGGCGCACGCACCTGCATTCGAGATAGTGAACTTGCCTGCGACTACGGAACGTTAAAGTTCATTGGAAACGAAAATCGCATTCGTTATGGTCAAACTCTAATTTCGACTGCAAATGCAGTCACCACGACGGAGAAACTATCCAAACTTTCCAGCGCCAACATTTGGAACTGCTCTACTCAAGCTACAAGTGGAAAACAGGAGATGAAAAAAAGAATCCAAATGATTGTAAAACCACCAGTCTCAAAAAAATATCATATTTTCATACTCCTTTTTCTCTGTGTCAATATTGTAGGTTGCACCTTTGGCAGCACTGCAACACAAAAAACAAAAAACACTACATTGACAGAAAATGATGCAGAAAACAGGATAGAAAATCAGTCAAAAGAAAACGACATTCAAACAGAATCATTTACTGATACAGATACCAGCCAGAAAGATATCGCATGGAACGCAACACAAACGGAGGAAGGTATGATATACAATAACATTCCTCTATATTATACAAGGAAGGAAAATCAAGTATGTATTGAGGTTCAGCCATCGGTTATCAGAGCATATATTTCCTATTATTATATTCCGACGGGGAAAGTGCAACAACGACTGACAGAACTTGTACGTGACCTAGACCTAGAAGCAAAACCATTTAACTACCGCTGGCAAGGAATGAAAGAGAGCGGCTGGAAACTGTGTTATCAAAATTTAAAATTGACGGCATTCGACGGGGGATATCTGTATTGCTGCTGGGAAGATTCTAAGACAAACAGCTCTATGGAATATTTGATTCAAGACACAATACTATACAATGAAATACAAAATATATTGAAGGATACACTAGACTATCAACAATTTAATGCAGCAGATATCAAAGATATTGTCTCTGCCAAATTAGAATTGCAAAACAGGTTTACAGACTATGAACTTCGCAGCCAAACCATCACAGACCAAGAAACGCTTCAAATATTAGAAGAGTTATTCAGCAACGCTGCCTATATTTATGGCGGTGCAGAGTGCGGAAACCAAAGTGCCTGTCTGGAATTGACACTGGCAGACGGTCAAACTGTCAAATTATCTATTGCAATAGATAGCTGTACAAACTGTAGCATCAACGGCGTCTATTACGATTACAGACCGTTGGAAAACCGCAAAAAAGGAGGCTGGTACAGCACTGATTTCTTTCAGTACTTCGACCAGATCCAGCCTCTTCTGCCACTATAAAAAACAAGCCACATGACACATTTTGGAAATAGGTACTCTTAGTTTTCAAGCAGCACTTTAAGCTCCTCGCGCGCCTGCTCATAACTTTTAAACACGATTCCTTTCATACCAAGTGCCTGCGCCGACGTGACATTTTCCTCCCGGTCATCAATAAACACACACTCGTCGGCGCAAAGGCTATATTCTTTTAAAAGATGCTCATAGATATCCGCATTCGGTTTCATCATCTTCACAAATCCAGAAACCACTTTTCCATCCACTTTGTCAAGAAATGGAAAACCTCCGCACTCTGTATGCAGTGCAAAAACTTCCCGCGGATAATTAGAAAGCAAATACACCTTTAGACCTGCTTTTTTTAACTGCACAATCCAGTCCACCGAATATGCATAAGGCTCCACCAACTTGTCACGATTATCCCATACCAGGTTAAATTCATCGAGATGCTCTTTGTTGTCCTCACGGAAATTTTTCAGTATTTCAGTCTCCTCATAAATGCCGTGGTCAAGCTCCCCCCACCAGTGACTGCCAAACACTGTTTGCTCAAAAATCTTTTGTGTTTCTTCTGCAAGCTGCAAATCGTTCATTAGCGCGCGCCAGCGAAAATCCACCAGCACATTTCCAATGTCAAAAACCACATTTTTTATCATAATTCCACACCATTCTTTTGCAACAATGCCTGTGCGCTCTCCACAGAATCTACGCCTGTCTTGTTCTTAATCGGCGCAAATTCATAATCGCGCACCACCTCGTACGACAGGCAATTTTCAAACAAATGAATCATATCGAGCACTAACAATTCAAATTTATAACCATTTGGAGACTCTGGTTTTATCAGTATCCCGTTCTCATTAAGATACGGAATCTTTTTCTCCACGACATGTACTGGCATCTTCTGACTTGAAATCTCTTCAAGCTGATCGACACGGAACAAATAGTTAAGAATCACGCCAAAGTTATAAGAAAGTTCTCCGTTTGCCTCTCTTGAATTGATGATTTCGTCTGTCATTTCATAGTATTCGACTATAGATGGTCTGCCGCCCTCAAGACAAAGCACGCCAATCTTTTCTTCTGGATCTGCCTTTCTAACCACTTTCGCGCCACTAACACAGCCGGAATTTAATGTCGCGCCAACAAACACTGGATCTGCAATGCGCTGCAATACATTATCTACTGCAAAGATATTTAACCACTCGACACCTCGCGTCTTAACATCATTCAAGATGCCCGTCACGGCCATTGAGTAAAACCAGCCTCCATTTCCATTGGGCGAAAGTGAGAGTGAATCTAGCGCTTCCATATAAAGTTTTCCTTGAAAATCAACAGATGGCGCCATCTCCTGTTTAAAAAACTTAACAAAATCCTTTGGATAACCAAAATAATCTTTTTCCTCAAAAAAAGCAATGGTGTCGTCATTATTTTTATCGCTTGTCATAATATACAAGGGCACGAAACACCCCGCCTTATCTGTGACATCCTGTATATTCCGAATCAGTCGTTCAAATATATACATATCCTTGGTTCGACCGATATTGTACTTGCCCTTTGGCCCATCAAAACCAAGTCTTGTTCCCTGACCTCCGGCAAGAAGTACTGCACCAATTTTTCCCGATTTGATTGCATCCAGCCCAATCTGCTCATATTGAGCTTTATTCTTCTCAATTTGTGGCACTTCAAGCGCGGAGAGCGGCATAAGTTTCCCACGCTCCTGCGCAAGCTCCTCATGCCCTGCCATCGCTAAGATTGACCAGTCAATTTTCTCAATCTGCGCGGCAAGCTTCTCTTTTCCTGCCTCGTCAAGCTTTTCATAAGCCTCAAAAATATGCTCTTGCCCATGCTTTTTTAGTAAGTTTTCCAGTTCTTTTTCTTTCATGACAAATATTTTCCTGACCTTTCTATTTATATTTATGAAACTAATAAAAAAATGTTATCTCTGTAAGAAATCCATTTCGCATAGAATACACTATTTTCTAATAGCTTCTAAATTATAATTAACCATACTATATTTTTACATGCCTTGTAAACAGTTATTTGTATTTATTTCTATATAAAAAATTAAAAACCCTCTATTATTTTTTACGAAAATAATCAACGCATATAGACAAAGATAAAAAAATTTTGTAAAATGATATTATTAAACCCCGTTGTAGCTTTTAAGAAGGAGTCTTTCTATGGATTTTTTTTCAAAAGAGGAGGCTGATGTAATTGGCGAAATCTCCAATATATCAATTGGTTCATCTGCTACTGCAATGAATCTAATGCTTGGACAGCCAATTCTAATTACAACGCCGCATGTCACTCTTGTACACAAAAATGAGATATTAGATGATTATGAAAATTCTTGCATTCTGGTCCGCGTACAGTACACACAGGGATTGTTCGGTACCAATATGCTTGTTCTTAAGGATGATGATGCAAAAATCATTACAGACCTTATGATGGGAAACGGTGGAACGGGAGAATATTCCCATGGTGATATCTCGCCGTTACATATCAGTGCTGTTTCAGAAGCCATGAATCAAATGACAGCAAGTTCCGCCACAGCAATGAGCAAGATGTTCAACAAAAAGATAGACATCTCCCCACCTTCTGTTCAACAGATTGTGGTCGAGAATTTTGAACTGCCAGATGATATACCAGACGATCTTTTTGTAAAAATCAATTTTAAGTTAAAAATCGGAAAACTGATTGATAGTACAATTATGCAATTGTACCCTTTTGATCTTGCAAATTCCATTTATAATTTATTCCAGAGGAGGAACTAAAAATGGCAAAAAATATATTGATTGTAGATGATGCAGCTTTCATGAGAATGATGATCAAAGATATTTTGACAAAAAATGGATACACTATTGTTGCAGAAGCAGAAAACGGAAAAATAGCCGTTGATAAATACAACGAAACAAAACCCGATCTCGTTCTTATGGATATCACAATGCCGGAGATGGATGGTATCCAGGCATTGAAGGCAATCAAGGGAAACGATCCTAGTGCGTCTGTTATTATGTGTTCTGCTATGGGACAGCAGGCTATGGTTATCGAGGCGATTCAGTCCGGTGCAAAAGATTTTATTGTCAAGCCGTTTCAGGCAGAACGTGTGTTGGAAGCCGTCAAAAAAGTTATTGGTTGAAAAAAGGTTCGGAATTTCCGAACCTTTTTCTGCACAAACCAAAGGAACCTATTCAATAATCATCCTCTCATTTTCCAATTCATCGAAAAACTTATAGCAGACCTTTCTGTCTGTATCTGCAAATGTAATCTGCTCCAACGCTTCTTCCAAGTTATTTTTTTCAGTCGCATTCATTTTGCTAATGCGGTCATGATGAACTGTCAACGTATAATGTCGTATACCACTTTCATCCATTACTCTTGTCATCGTCACTCCACAGTTCGTATATCCTTTCTGACTGAGAAAATCTTTTACTGATGTAATTAATTCCTGTTCCTTCTCACAGTATGACGTCTCCTTTTGTTTGCGTGTGTTAATCTCCAGCCTTCCAACAAATGCCACTACCATAAACAATATTGCCAACACAATAAAACCCAGTCCTGCAATATCAAATCGAATGTACTTCAGCTTCTTTATCATCACAATCACCCACCCATCTGATTTAAAAAAATCTCTGTATCAATTCTAACAGATTCTTTCAGTAGTTTCTATATTTCGGCATATTTTGTATTCTTTAGGGAATATTTTGTAATATGATGATTTGATGTGAACTGCAACAATTGATGCACACAA
>DEPD01000188.1:6555-6697 GCA_002358575.1 Lachnospiraceae bacterium UBA3401
GGCGCGGGTGTGAAAAGTAACCATATTGTATACTATTAAAGACGAGGTTATAAATATATATTGTAAAAACCAAATAATTATTTTATAATCAAATATATTTATTGAATTTTAAATTGGAGGCATGGTAGCTGATAAAATAATC
>DEPD01000033.1 GCA_002358575.1 Lachnospiraceae bacterium UBA3401
CCGAAAAGCCGCTTTTATCTGCCATATGGGAACGCATATAAGAAGCAATACTTACTGCACCCCCAGAATAATTCATATAGGAAGCTGTTTCATTTGCAAAAGACAGGATTGTTCTTGTTGCCTTTAAGTTGGAAAAGCCTTCTATTTCTGGACCAAGCTGTTTTGCCATTATCTTGTAATTTAGCCAGAACTTCCCAAACAGCCCTGTATTTCCAGCATCCTTCCTGTGTCTTTCACAAATGACAAATCCTATCGCGGTTGCCAAGGCAAAACTGTGCAATATAATAAAATGCTTTTTTGCTCCCGTTTTATTTATCCTTTGTTGTTCTATAAATTTTCCTGTGGCATTTATAATCTCCCATGCCAATGTATATGTAAATTCGTTCTGTTCAAACCATTCAGGAGTATATCTTTCCACATTCATCTGTAGAGCTGGCATATTCAGAATATCTTCCACCCTCCATGCAAGGGAACATTGCAGCATACAGTACAGCCAGTATTTTGCATAAAGAGGGTTCACAAATGCCCTTTGGATATGCAGGTCTATATCAAAAATGAAATTTACATATCCTTCCCACTCTTCTTCTGTATAGAAATCCTGATCTGATTTTACCTTTGCCTCTCTTTTGGGGGATAATCTCACATCAAAAGCACTTTCTTCCTCATATTCCACAGCAACAAATTTTAGAAACAGACAGAGTTCTGCATTTTCCCGCTGTCCAATCATTGCACTTTTTATCAGGCTGCAGATTTCCTCATTTTTATATAGATAAATTTCTTTATCCAATGTATTCAGCAGGTATTTCCACAGGGAAACCAATGTCTTTACTTTTTGCATCTGGTTTTTTGTTTTTTCCAACTGTCGATTTACGAATACATCAAAAAGCTCCAGAGTCTTGTCCAACCTCCCCTGTCCATTACCAAGAATTTTTATTTCTTTCGCATATCTGTCATAGGGATCTTTTTCTTCTTTTACTGCATAGTAGTTATGATAATCTTCCATGAGCTGTTCCATATACTCCCAGGGAATCATGTATTCAGAAAAGCCAAACAGATTTACATTTTCCACAGGATATGACTTTTTCAGCTGGCTTTTGATCTTACTAAAATTATGCAGTTTCAGCTTCTTTTTCTCATCCTCTTTTATCTCTGATTCATACTTTTTATTGAATGACTGTCTGAACTCTGAGATAGTAAAATAATTTGTGATATAAAAATCTTCCCTGCCGCCTTCCAGATAGTAATATTTATCTTTATACTTCTTAATATGGTAATGCTCCAAATGATTAAGCACATCCTCTGCATCCCTGATTGGATAATAGGTGCCACTGGCTAAACAGTAATGAGGAAGGATGAAATCAATTATCCGTTTTAACTGCTGATTACCTGGGGAAGCACAGAGTTTCTTCGCCACATCCTGCCATGTATAGCTGTCCTGTCTTGCATGGTAATCAAAAATGATCGGTTCTGCATCCTGTAAGTCAATGGATATAAGCCCGTCTGTCTTCTGATTCTTTATTTGTAATTTTTTAATGGCTGAACGGGTAACACTTGCAGGCACTCCATACGCCAGTTCAATTTCCATTGCTGTGACCATCCTGCTCATGATGTTTCTCCCCTATAAAAGAAGTCAAAAGTATCCTGTACCTTTTTCCCCACTGACCTGTTATCGTTTAAATATGGCAAAGATGATGACAGGCTGGAATCCCCCCTCATAACTGCAATTTCTCCAATATTATTTGCATTCTGTGCGATAATGTTGGAATAAGTCCCCCTGCCGATATGGGTGGACCATCTATAACTTTCCAAAAAGATTGCATACATCTGTGTCTCCATATTTGGACATTCATACAGTCTTTTGATAAATTCTCTTCTTACGCGGTTGAATCGCTTCCAATATGTATTTACCGTCATTGGTTTTCCATTTTTATCTATAAATACTGCCGACACACCTTCTTTCCTGTATTGTTTGATATGTGTCTCATATGCCTCCTCTAACTTGTTACCAAATATAGGAAGCACTACCTGTGTCCTGTTCCTTTTTACTTTGGCGATGAATGCACTGGATAAGTCTGGCCTTAAATCCTTATCCTCCAGCTTTAATGCCAGAACTAAATTCCCGCTTTCTTTCATAATCCTAATGCTGCTGTATTCCACAGAAACAACTTCACTTGCCCTAAGGCCTCCTGCAAACTGGAAAAACAGACCAAGACAAATATCAGGTGCGGCATCTTTTGCTGTATCGAAAAACATCGGAAGATAGGCCGTATCAATTTCATGGATGACATCCACTTTTTTCTTTGATTCTGCTTTGTATCTTCCTTTAAAGATATTTTCCGTGTAGGTATTATACGTGGAAGAAGTTCTTTCTTTGAAGTCCTTAATTTCAGCCATTTCCTGTCGCTTACAAAAATAATAGAATTTTGTAAGGTACTCTGCATACTGTGTTTTTCCGCCTCTCTGACATGGGAGAACTGACAGAAAGTCTATTCCATTCTGGAATGTCAGTTCCGCTATTGATGTGAGCGGGGAATCCATTTCAAAAAAGAGATAGTTTAAAAATCTTACGATCAGGCTGGCTACCATAGCGACTGTGGATACTTTTCTGCTCTGATATTCTAAAAGAAATGCATTGAATGGTGTC
>DEPD01000114.1 GCA_002358575.1 Lachnospiraceae bacterium UBA3401
GCGGTAGCCTTATTTTCAAACTGCCATTTGACGCTATCAAGGCGGCAGACAGCGTGGAGATCCATTTTCAATTTACCATCGAGGAAGTCTATGCGGGAACAAAGTATGATGATACCTGTCTCACAGGACTTGTGATCGATTTTATGGGACGGCGTGGACATTGATTGATACAATGCCCATGCATTATGAATTTGTTTTCGCGAGCCGCGTATAAAGCTTTCAGGGATTTTGTTTGTCCTCTGACATCTTCTGCAGGCTGTTTGAATTTTACTATATTCTTATGTTTCTCTCGGCTGTTTTGCTTTATTCTATACAAAGAATCTTAAAACTTTATAGTTCCTTTTTACAGATCTATAATTTATGACATTAAAGTTTTATCGATTTGGTTCCCATACAAAAGGAGACACAATAAGCAATGGCAATGCATAGAAGGCGGCGTACACATACCGAAATTCCGTTGCGACTGGGGTTGCGATACACAGCGTAATGATAAGCAGGAGAAAGGGAAGACAGACCAGCGCGCTTGCAGGTTTGCCCATGCGCAGGCTGAGCGCGGCAAGTAATAGTATCAGCCATAACAGAAATCCCATACTCCACAATAGTCCATATAAAGGTATTATTTTAGGGAATTTGAATAAAAGTTCTTTTATTTTTATAATGATATTTCCGCGGATAATGGGCTGCCAATTAAGTCCAAATTCATTTGGATAGATGCCGTCTGCCAGTCCCACTTCATAGTCCACATCAGGATACCAATATCCATTAGTCTGTGCCACATATGCGTCAAAATATGCTTTTGGGTGTTCTACGCCAATGGAAAACCACATTTTAAAAAATTTACCCTTGTCTGATTCGAGAAAAGAATTTCCTTTCTGGCGAATTAGATTTTTTATGTTGTCCGAGCAATCAGGCTGATAGGCAGCCGGAATTTTTTCCAAATCCATTAGTGCGTGGACATAGACAGCTTCGCTTTCTGTGAGAGATTCTCCATTTGCTATAACACGGGCAATCTGCTGTACAGGAATGGACAGTGATTCAACAAAGTCTGTCTGTGGAATTTCGTATACATGCATGACAGGATACTTCACAAACAGGACAAACACCAGTATGATTAGATGAACGGGAAGCATCACTTTAAGCCACTTGCGATATGCAATTAAAATAAACGGAACAGATATCACAAAGACATACCATCCATTTGTCCGCAGAAGGCAGAGCAAAGTGCCCGACAGAACATAGGGGATTAGCAGGGTAAAATATTCACTAATTCGCAGTTTTGGAATGGTGTCGGAGGAGGCGGCGAAGCTACCCCGCAACAAGAACCGCATCAAGGAGGCGGCAAAAATTGTCATGCAGCCTGCAAAGGGGATATCTTTCCAGATGGTGACAGCATACGCGCCATTGTAAGGCATCAATGCATAAAAGCCTATTGTCAGAAGTACTACGGGCGTGATAACATCTGCTTTTTGCAACGTCCGAACGACATATCCAGCAGAAAGTGCCATAAAAACCATCTGTGCAATTGTGTACAGCGCAAGCCCTGTATGCAAATTTCCTGTAAGTGAAAGACCAATATTGTAGAACATGCCAATGAGTGCTGTGTGCACAATAGAGTGGTGATTGCTTAATTGATAGGCGCCAATAATCTGGGCATATTGATTGATGCTGTCCGGGGTCATCACACCAGGATATTCATACAGAAAATAAGGCAGCCAGCACAGAAGGCAGATAAAAGCTGCCATGTAAGGAATCCACGCGTAAGAGTAGCCGGAGCCAGTGAGTGTCACACTAGATGCCGATTGCAAAAACCAGATGGTCAGATAGTAATAGATCATCAAAAGTCCAATTCCTGTTAAGAGCAAAATGCCAGCGCAGAAGAGTACGCTTGTCATGTCCCCCAATATTGTCTGATAGGTTGCTGAGATTGTAAAAGTACTAAAAAGCACACTGATGAGGACGGAAAGGGTCATATCCCCAGAAACAATGTGGCTTTCAACCCGGTCACTGTGAAGTTTTGTAAATACATACAACAGAATTAAAAATAGAATGAATGAGCACGGATTTTTTGTTGACATTCCTGTGACACGCATTATGGCAAAAAGCGACAAAAAAGTTTTGACAAAAATCTTGAGATAATACATATTGAACCTCCGCTTTAGTATAAGGATTTCATATTTCTGGAAAAATATACTATATTTTAATACTAGAATGAAATTCTTTTGGAGTCAACAGACATTGCATAAACTTCCAAAATTTGTTATGATGAGATTATTGTTTTGGCAGATAGAACAAAACAAATCAAAAAGGAGTGGCAGACTGTAATGAACTGGGAAAATTATGTGCGGAAAGTAGTGCCTTATGTGGCGGGGGAACAGCCCAAAGATCGAAATGTAATCAAGTTAAATACCAATGAAAATCCATATCCTCCTGCGCCGGGTGTCGCCGAAGTGATACGAAACTTTGACTGTGAGATACTGCGCAAATATCCTGACCCAGATGTGTCTGCGCTTGTGAATATACTTGCACAATATTATGGACTTGACAGCAATCAAGTATTTGTCGGTGTTGGTTCTGATGATGTGCTTGCTATGTCTTTTCTAACTTTTTTTCATTCCGAGAAGCCGATTTTGTTCCCAGATATCACATATTCCTTTTATGATGTATGGGCAGATTTGTATAGGATACCCTATGAATGTCAGGCATTAGATGAAAATTTTTGCATCAGGAAAGATGATTACAAAAGACAAAATGGTGGCATTGTTCTTGCAAACCCCAATGCGCCGACGGGGGTGATGGCAGAAAAGTCAGTCCTTGAGGAGATTATTGCGGTGAATCAAGATTCGGTTGTTATAATTGATGAGGCGTATGTGGATTTTGGTGGTTCAAGCTGTGTACCGCTCATTAAAAAGTATGATAATTTGCTTGTGGTGCAGACTTTCTCAAAGTCGCGTTCTCTGGCTGGGATGCGCATTGGCTATGCAATGGGCAGTCCGAAATTAATCCGGTATTTAAATGATGTGAAATTTTCCTTCAATTCTTATACAATGAATACGTTGACAATTGCGGCGGGCGTAGCATCAGTGGCAGATGAGGTATATTTTAGGGAAAATATTGCGAAGATAGTTGCGACGAGGGAACGCATCAAAATGGAACTTGCAAAACTTGACTTTATATTTGGCGATTCCAAGACGAACTTTATCTTTGCTGCGCACAAAACAGTTCCTGCACAGGAAATTTTTGAAGCGCTTCGCAAAAATGAAATATATGTTCGACATTGGAACAAGCCTCGCATTGCCAATTACCTACGAATATCTATTGGGACAGATGAGGAGATGGACAAGATGCTTGCGTTTCTTGCAACATTTTTAAAGCAAAAAAATTTCTAAATATAAAACAACAAGAAAGGATTACAGAGTAAAGTATGAAAGAGATAATTGTAAATATTTTAAGGGGGATGGTCATTGGCATTGCGAATGTAATTCCAGGTGTTAGTGGCGGGACCATGATGGTGTCAATGGGCATTTATGACAAGCTGATTTTAGTGTTGACGCATTTTATCAAGCGTATGAAGGAGGCAATTGCGCTGCTTGTTCCAATTGGAATTGGTATGCTGCTGTCAATTGCGATTTTTGCAAAGATTTTTTCAGAGGTGTTGTTTCCGCGGTTTCCATTGCAGACCAATCTGTTTTTTATCGGTTTGATTTTGGGCGGACTGCCTGTTATCTATAGCAGGGTGAGGGGAAACAGCATTCGGATTCCACAGATTCTTGCATTTGTGCTGTTTTTTATCATGGTAGTTGGCTTTGCTCTTGTCGGTGAGGGCGGTGATGCCAGCGCAGATATTTCATTTAGTGTTTTCAATGTGATTAAGCTTTTTGGCGTCGGTATTATTGCGGCTGCAACAATGGTGATTCCGGGTGTGAGCGGCTCAATGATTATGATGATTCTTGGCTATTATAACACAATTATTGATACGATCAACAGTTTTATTAATGCGCTGAAGGATTTCAATATCGCGGCGATGTTGGATACATTTGTAGTGCTAGTGCCGTTTGGAATCGGTGTGGTAGTTGGTGTTGTCGCAGTGGCAAAGCTCATTGAATTTATGTTAAAGAAATATCCACTGGTTACTTACTGGGCGATCATTGGTTTGATTGTGGCGTCTCCGTTTGCAATTTTAATAATGATGGAAGTGGGTGCTATTGGTATTGTAGAGATTCTCACAGGTGTTGTGCTCCTTGTGGTTGGATTTTTTATTTCATTAAAGTTAGGGGCATAGGTTTGTTTGGTAAAGCCGCTTTTTGAATTTTGCATATTTATTATACTCACGACAGATGAAATCTGTCGTGAGTATCGCGCCAATCGCAATCGCAAAGCGGCATATTTCTAATCTGAAAAATTGTCATATAAGATTTTTCAGATTGTGGTTGTGCGCATCATATGATACTGAGTGGTCAGTTTTTTCGACCGCCAGTATAAGATTTATTGATTTATGGAATATAAGGTGATAGGAATGGAAGCATATACAGGATTTGCTGGGGTGTATGATGAGCTGATGGATGAGACTCCCTACGAACAGTGGAGCGATAATGTTGTGCAGGCACTGGAATCATTTGGGATTCAGGATGGGCTGTTGCTTGACCTTGGCTGTGGTACAGGAACATTGACAGAGCTTCTTGCCGCAAAAGGATTTGATATGATCGGTGTGGACTGTTCTGAGGAGATGCTTGATATTGCCTATGGCAAGAGGGAGCAGTCGGGGCAGGATATTCTTTATCTCAATCAGGATATGCGAACTTTTGAGTTGTATGGGACAGTGCGAGCGGTCGTGAGTGTGTGTGACAGCTTAAACTATCTGTTGGAAGAGGAAGATTTGGCGGCATGTTTTCGGTTGGTCAACAATTATTTAGACCCAAAAGGGATTTTTTTCTTTGATTTTAACACAAGATACAAATATGAAACCGTGATTGGTGACAGTGTGATTGCGGAAAACCGAGAGAACTGCAGCTTTATCTGGGAGAATTATTTTGACACGGAAACGGGTATTAATGAATATGATTTGACTTTATTTGTAAAGGAAAGAGAAGCATTATTGTCTGGTCAGGAACGCTTTTTGCGGTTTCAGGAAGTACATTTCCAGCGGGGATATACACTAAAAGAAATGAGATCGTTGATAGAGGGCTCTGGGCTGGCATTTGTCGGGGCGTATGATGCGGATACATTGGGTGAAGTAACGGACAGGAGCGAGCGCATCTATTGCATTGCGCAGGAAAAAATGAAGGAATGAAATAGAAGGAGAATGGATATGAAAGACTATATTGTGCGGGCAACGGCGGCAAATGCACAGATTCGGGCTTTTGCAATGACTTCGTGTGCACTTGTGGAGGAGGCGCGAAGCATTCATAATTTAAGTCCTGTGATTACGGCTGCTCTAGGGCGGCTGCTCACGGCGGGGGCCATGATGGGCAGTATGCTGAAAGGAGAGAAAGATGGACTGACGCTGCAGATTCATTGTGACGGTCCTGTGCGCGGACTAGCGGTCACAGCCGATGCGAATGCAAATGTCAAGGGGACTGCATTAGAACCGCAGGTGATGCTTCCGCCAAATGCACTTGGAAAGCTGGATGTGGGTGGTGCTGTGGGAAATGGGATTCTCAGCGTTATCAAGGATATGGGATTAAAAGAACCTTATGTTGGTCAGACACAGTTGCAGACAGGCGAGATTGCGGAGGATCTCACCTATTATTTTGCAACTTCAGAACAGGTGCCGTCTGCGGTTGGGCTTGGTGTGCTGATGGAAAAGGATAATACAGTAAAGCAGGCGGGAGGTTTCATTATTCAATTAATGCCCTTTGCGGAGGATGAGACAATCAATGCTTTGGAAGAAAAGCTCAAGACAATGGACAGTGTGACCAATATTCTTGATGCTGGCAATACTCCTGAACAGCTTCTTGAGCTTCTCCTAGGCGATCTGGGACTGGAAATCAATGATATGATACCAGCACAGTATTATTGTGACTGTAGTCGGGAGCGTGTGGAACGGGCAATCATCAGCATTGGGAAAAAGGATATTCAGGAGATGATTGACGATGGCAAGCAGGTTGAGGTTCGGTGTCAATTCTGCGATAAACTTTACAATTTTGAGATTAACGAACTTGAAAGAATGCTGGCAGAAGCAAGGGCATAAGCAAGTTAATAAAGCGTTCCAGTTTCAGGACGGTCTGCATTCTCTGATACGGTGGCTTTGTTTAGCGCGGCGGTGATTGCCTGCATCAGCAGCATGGAAGTATAGCGGTTTTCTTCACCATAACTGACATTTTCGATGCTTTGTTCGGACAATATGACTGCTGACAGTTCCGAAAGTGTTGGACTCATCAACGGATATAAGGTCGTCACGGACTCGTCAAGGTTTGTCAAGGTGATGGAATTAATGTGGTTTTTGTCTACAGCAACTTGTAGCTCCACATTTGCTGCACCAAGCAGCAGTGTGCTGGAATAAATGCCAGGAACATAAGTGTTTTGAGCAGTTGTATTTGTGTTAGTCACAGTGCTGGAAGTCTGGCTTGTTCCGGTTGGAGTTGTGGTCGAAGGAGCAGTGTTCGGCACGGTCTGAGAAGGATTTTGCAGTGGCGCCTGTTCAGGCGTCTCCTCTGCGTTCTGGGCAGGAACAGGGGAAGCAGTGTCTTTGGAAGGCATAAAAAGAGAGACTGCAACCATTATGATAAGTACACTTACAACCAGAAGCACAAGTGCATAGACGATTTCCTTTGAGCGAAGTACAACGATTTTAGTGTTAGAGCTCATGTAACGACTCCATTTTTGTTCTTTTTATAATGGTATGAAGGTCATGCCCGGAATATGCTTTGGGGCTGACAAAAAAGTTTGAAAGGAAAGGGATACAGAGTATGGCAAAGTATACAAAACAGGATATTATCGCGATGGTGGAGGAAGAGGATGTGGAGTTTATCCGAATGCAGTTTACAGATATTGAGGGAAACTTTAAGAATGTGGCGATCACATCAAGCCAACTTCAAAAGGCACTCAACAATGACTGTATGTTTGACTGTTCACTTGTTAAGGGAATGCTGCCAACAGATAATGCGGATATGTTTCTGTATCCAGATTTAGGTACGTTCACAATCTTTCCATGGAGACCTCAGCAGGGAAAAGTAGCGCGTTTTATTTGTGATGTGTACCGCGCAGACCGCACACCGTTCGAGAGTGACTGCCGCTATATTCTGAAAAAAGCGTTGCGGGAAGCGTCAGAGATGGGATATACCTTTGAGGTGGGACCGGAGTGCGAGTTTTTTTTGTTCAATGCAGATGAAAATGGCAGACCTACAACAAATACCAATGAGCAGGCGGGCTTTTTTGACATGGGGCCGCTCGACAACGGTGAGAATGCCAGACGCGACATTGTGCTTACTTTAGAGGATATGGGCTTTGAGGTGGAGGCATCACATCACGAAAAGGCTCCGTCTCAACATGAAGTAGATTTTCGGTATGATGAGGCCCTTACAACGGCGGACAATATTATGACCTTTAAGCTTGCAGTCAAGACCATTGCAAAACATCATGGTTTGCATGGAACGTTTATGCCAAAACCACGAATGGAGTTTTGCGGCTCTGGTATGCACATTAATATGTCATTAAGTAAGAACGGGAAAAATATTTTTGATGATCCGACCGATGAAAATGGGCTGAGCAGGGAAGCCTATTATTTTATGGGGGGACTGATGAAGCATGTCAAGGGCATTTGTGCTGTGACAAATCCGCTGGTCAATTCTTATAAGCGACTGCGGCCTGGTTTTGAGGCACCTGTGTATATTGCGTGGAGCACACTTGGCGCAAACACTTTGATACGAGTGCCAAATATTCGTGGAGAACACACAAGGATTGAGCTGAGAAGCCCAGACCCTTCGGCCAATCCTTATCTGGCGATTGCAGCTTGTCTGATGGCAGGGATTGATGGTATTAAAAATCAGATTGAGCCAGAGGAGAAAGTGCTGGATAATATCAATGTGATTTCGGAGGAGGAGGCACTACAGCGTGGCATTAGAAAACTTCCTACAGATTTACTTGAAGCGTGTAAAGAGATGAAGAAGGACCCGCTTTTAAGGAAATTGCTTGGAGAACGTGTGTTTGAACAATATTATGCATCAAAAATTGCGGCTTGGAAAGAGTATGATGCACAGGTGACAAACTGGGAGATTGAATCCTATTTATATAAGATATAAGTACATCTTTGTATACAGTTTTGTAGGATTTGGAGGTGTACAGTTGACTAATATTATAGTAGCTTTTGCCAAAATTGAGGATGCGAAAAGCATTAAGAATATTCTGGTGAAAAGCGGATTTGGCGTGACAGCAGTCTGCACCTCCGGCGCACAGACATTGAGCCATGCAGATGAGTTTCATGATGGGATTGTCATTGCGGGCTATCGGCTGGCAGACATGATTTGTGTAGAGTTAAAGTGCAATCTGCCGGAGGGTTTTGAGATGGTGGTGATGGCGTCACAGCGCGTTTTGGCAGAGGTGCAAGGAGATGGAATTATTGGACTCGCAATGCCATTGAAAGTGCATGAGTTAGTGAGTACTGTTGATATGCTGTCACAGGGAATTATCCGGCGCAGAAAGAAGCGGCGTGAAAAGCCGAAAGTTCGCGACGAGAAGGAGGTAGCCATTATAACGAGTGCAAAGCAGCTGCTGATGACAAGAAATAATATGACAGAGGAGGAGGCACACCGCTATCTGCAAAAACACAGTATGGATAATGGCACGAATCTTGTTGAGACAGCGCAGATGCTTCTGGCATTAAAGTGAGTAGAGTGGAAGGAGAGAAGTATGAATATCGTTTTATTATCAGGCGGATCGGGAAAGCGTCTCTGGCCCCTTTCCAATGAAATCCGGTCAAAGCAGTTTTTAAAACTGCTCAGTGATGCGAACGGTGGCCACGAATCTATGGTTCAGCGTGTGTACCGGCAAATTACACAGGCGGGAATCCATGCGAATATTGTCGTGGCGACATCAGCTACGCAGGTGGAGTCTATTCGGGGACAGTTGCCAGATGATGTGGATGTTGTGGTGGAACCAGAGCGCAGGAACACTTTTCCGGCGATTGTGCTTGCGGCTTCCTATTTGGAATCAAGAAAAAAGATGGATTCGGAGGAGACGGTCATTGTGCTTCCAGTGGACCCTTATGTAGATGTGGAATATTTTGAGACTTTTAAGAAGATGGATGAGCGGGTGCAGCAGGGCGGTATGGATATTGTTTTAATGGGGATTACGCCGTCCTATCCCTCTGAAAAATATGGCTATATCATACCAGGAGCGGACGGAAGTGTGACGGGATTTAAGGAAAAACCGGATGAGGCGTCAGCGAAAGCTTTGATTCAACAGGGGGCGCTCTGGAATGCAGGCGTGTTTGCCTTTAAGTTAAAGTATTTGATGGGGATTGCAGACAATTATTTAGAGAGCAGGGAATTTGAGGAGGTTATCAAGCACTATGCTAGTCTGAAAAAAGATAGTTTTGACTATGAGGTGGTTGAGCGAGCGGAGGCACTTGCTGTCATTCGGTATAATGGTGCGTGGAAGGACATTGGCACATGGAATACACTTACTGAGGAGATGCAGGAGGAAAGCATTGGAGATGTGATTATGGGGGAGGAGTGTATCAATACCCATGTGATCAATGAGCTGTCAATTCCTGTTGTGGCACTTGGTACACAGAATCTAGTTATTGCGGCGGGACAAGATGGTATTTTGGTATCTGATAAGCATAAAAGCTCTTATATCAAGCCTTATGTGGAGAATATTGATAACCGGCCAATGTATGAGGAGCGGCGCTGGGGAGAGTATAAAGTGTATGATTACAATCAGTATGCGGACGGGACAAAATCTCTCACAAAGCATGTCACTATCAATGCAGGGTGTGCACAGGACTATCACGTGCACCGTTATAAAGATGAAGTTATCACAGTGGCAAACGGAGAGGGAGAGCTTGTTGTGGATGGATGTCTGATGAAACTGTCGCGCGGCGATTCCATTTCAATTAGAAGGGGACAGAAACATGCAATCAGGGCTTTTCAGGATTTGCAGTTGATATCAGTACAGATTAGCGAGGACAACACAGAAGGGGACACAGAAGTGCTCAACTGGAGTTGGCCAGAAACATGAGAGGAAAAAGTTTGAAAGAAGTTCACTTTCAAACGATTGATTGGTATGCGTGCTGATACACGCAAGAGGTATAGCGATGAAATTTACAAAAATGCATGGGTGTGGAAATGATTATATTTATGTCAATGGTTTTGTGGAACAGATTGCCACAGACAAAAAGCCAGAGCTTGTACGGCGGCTCAGTGACAGGCATTTTGGCATAGGTGGAGACGGCGTGATTTTTATTAATCCGGGAAAGAACGCAAGTTTTGAGATGGAGATGTACAATGCTGATGGGACAAGAGCACAGATGTGCGGTAATGGTATCCGCTGTGTGGCAAAGTATGTGTACGATTACGGCTTGACAGATCAGACAAATATTACAATAGAAAGTTTTGGGCAGGTAAAATATCTGGAGCTTGTGTTGGGTGAGGACGGAAAAACATCGACTGTAAGAGTCAATATGGGAGCACCGATCTTGACTGCAAGTGAAATACCAGTGGTGTCTGAAAATAATCAGGTCATTGATGAAGAAATCGAAGTGGACGGGAAGCGGTATAGGATGACTTGTGTATCGATGGGCAATCCTCACGCAGTCGTATTCTTGAATACTGTACCAGAAGAATTTGATATCAGGGATTTTGAGATAGAAAAAAAAGGACCACATTTTGAGAACCACCCGCGGTTTCCAGAGCGTATCAATACGGAATTTGTGCGGGTTATGGACAGAAAGAATGTGCAGATGCGCGTGTGGGAGCGGGGAACAGGAGAGACACTTGCCTGCGGAACTGGATGTTGTGCAACAGTTGTTGCCTGTGTGCTAAACGGTTTGACAGACACGAAAGTTACTGTGAAAGTTCTAGGCGGCGAGATTCTGTGTGAGTGGGATCGGACAAAGAACATTGTCTATATGACAGGTCCTGCGGAGACGGTGTTTGACGGCGAGATAGCGTTGCGGGAGGAAATGTGAGATGCTTTTCCCAAGTGAGGTTTTTTTGTTCGTATTTTTTCCGATTGTGCTTGTGGTTTACTATGCATTGCTGAGAAAGACAAGAACGTTAAAAAATATATTTTTGCTAATTGCAAGTCTCTTTTTCTATGCATGGGGAGAACCCACATATGTCTTTCTGATGATTGCAACGATTTTAGTCAACTGGATGTTTGGTATATATGTGGACGTGTTTCGGGATAAAAAGGCAGTAGTTACAGTGCTGTTTGTATTGTTGGTAGTGGTTAATATTGGCACGTTAGGGTGGTTTAAGTACAGTGAATTTACTGTTTTACAGATCAACCGGTTTCTGCATACAAATATTCCAGTGCCAATTGTGCCATTGCCAATAGGAATTTCGTTCTACACGTTTCAGGCGATGTCCTATGTGATTGATGTGTATCGTCGCCGTGGTAAAGTACAGAGAAATCCTTTACAGGTAGGGTTATATATTGCATTGTTTCCTCAGTTGATTGCAGGACCAATTGTGCGCTATGAGACGATTGCAGACCAGATTGAGCATCGAGTTGAGACATTTGCAGACTTTTCGGCAGGCGTGACCAGATTTTGTATTGGTCTTGGTAAGAAGGTGCTTGTTGCAAACAATATGGCAGTTATTGCGGACAATGCGTTTGGACTGATTATCAATCATGAATTTCAGGCGTCTATGGGAATGGCTTGGCTTGGCGCAATTGCGTATACATTGCAAATCTTTTTTGATTTTTCAGGATATTCTGACATGGCAATTGGTCTTGGTCAGATGTTTGGATTTCATTTTGAGGAGAATTTTAACTATCCTTATATTTCCAGAACTGTGTCGGAGTTCTGGCGCAGATGGCATATTTCCATGCAGACATGGTTTCGGGATTATGTGTATTTTCCAATGGGGGGCAGCAGGGTTTCCAAGCCAAGGCTGGTATTAAATCTCTTTGTTGTGTGGTTGCTGACAGGAATGTGGCACGGTGCAAACTGGACTTTTATTGCGTGGGGATTGATGTATTTTGTAATCTTGACCGCCGAGAAACTGACAGGTCTTAGCAAAAAAAATTATTGGTGGGGGCATCTCTACACTATGCTGCTGGTTATTATCGGCTGGGTGATCTTTCGCTCTACAGGCATGGGGAATGCTTTTTTGTACATCAAGGCAATGTTTGGCATTGGCGCAAAGGGAATAATTGACAAGGCAGTCTGGGCATATATTGTGCAAAACTGGATATACTTTGTATTTGCAATTATTGGCTGTGCGCCTATTATGCCGCGAATTGATGAGAAAATGAAAAACAGTCGAATATGGCAGGTTGTCTATGCTACAGGCATTGTAGTGAGTCTAGTGGTTAGTGTATCATTTATCTGTAACAATGCCTACAACCCGTTTATATACTTTAATTTCTAATGATGTTTTTGGGTACATTGGAAAGGGTAGGAGATTAAAATGAAGAACAGGGATAAATGGATTACGATTGCTTTTCTCGTTTTTATATTGGCAATACCACTTGTGACTGTGGTGCGCAATCTGCTGCCAAGTCAGCAGGAGAACGAGCTAACAGACGAGGAGCAAGCAATCTTAGAGCAGAATGGAACTTTAATCAACGGGACACAAGCAGACAATAAAGATAACGCACAGGCAGGACAGAACAGTGCGTCGAAGGAAACTGGATTCGCCAAACTACAAAAGTGCATTAATACGTTTGCGGACAGTTTGTTCGGACGGACAAAACTGATTGGTTTTAATACAGAGCTGACTTCACTTCTCACGGGAGGAACCTATATTGAGTCCACGCAGACTCTTAAGGGAAAAAATAATATGTTTTTTTATAAGACGGAGCTTGATGGACATCCTATTTGGGATTATATGGGAATCAACCATTTTACAGAGGAGGAGATGGCGGTGATTGCGGCAAATCTGACAGCCACAAGGGAGCATTTGGCGGCAAGAAATATTGAGTTTTATACAATGTGTATTCCTAACAAGGAGATTATCTATGCGGAAAATATGCCGAATACCATTGCAAGAGTCAATGAAGTTTCCCGCGGAGAACAACTAGCAAATTATCTGCATGAGAACACAGACTTGGTGTTTGTCTATCCCAAGGAGGCATTGCTTGCGAACAAGGACAAGGCACAGCTCTATTACAGTACAGATTCTCATAACAATCAAATTGGGGCTTTTGTAAATATGCAGGACTTTTTTAGGACTGTTTATGGCACTCATGCAGAGATAGACTCCGTTCGTTTCAGGACAGATGCGACAGATTATTCTGGCGATCTGGTTATGCTGGCAGGTTTGACAGGCAAGTACAATATTGATACCGTATATGTGTTCGAGACAGAATCAGCTGACAAGGCGCAGTATCACGATCAGGTATTATTGTATGTTGGGGATTCCTTTGGCGGATTTCTGTCACAGATTTGCAAGGGATATTATAAGGAAGTTTACTGGGAGGATGCGCGGGATTTTCAATACAATATGCTTGACCGGTATCAGCCAGATGTTGTGATTTGGGAGCGCGCGGAGCGCTATTGTGAGGTGTTTCAGGAACCGATTTTAATCAAATAAATGTAGTTGCAAAATTATTTGATAATTACAAAGTTAAGAAAGACTCTACAAATAACAATACTCCACGCAAACTAATACAAGATTTAACTGAATTAGAACGCAACAAAGACATATATAATTATCAAGTATCGCATATATGGGGCCGCACGAAGGATATATTCCTGTTTGAAGGCCGTGGAATATCTGTTATATGCCAAGATTATGGCCCCCTTTACAGGTCATGAATCAAAAGGAACATGGCCTATTGAATATCAAGAGATGTTTTATTCTAAAGCAAAAAAATTATATCAGTCTTTTATTGATGAGTATAATCAATATTTGGTAACATTGAACATAGAAACACGATTGAATGAACATATTAAATCATTAAATGAAGTTTCTAAAAAAACGAACGCAATTTTTGCAAGATGCGGTTCGGGAATTATCTCCTATTGTTTAAACAACCAAATATTTTATATTTATGATATTGTCTTGTCTGTAGGCAAAAATGGTGTGTGGATGAAAAATTATAAAAAATAGTAAAAATGTACCATAAAAATACGTGAGAAGAAACGTATATGGAGTATTGGGAGGAGGTCAGCGTGGAAGAAAAACAGTTCGATGCATGTATGGAGCGTATGAAATTTGGCGATAGGAGCGCACTGCATGAAATATATGAGGCGTATCTTGGATATGTTTATTCCATTGTACTCCAGACTGTATCAAACCGTGAGGATGCAGAGGATGTCACCAGCGAGTTTTTTATGAAACTTTGGCGACTTGCAGATACATATCGTGGCGGGAACGGACACCGGGCATGGATGGCGGCAATTGCCCGCAATATGGCGGTTGACCTTATGAGAAAGACAAAACGGGAAATTTTGACGGAGGATTTTGCTGACACAATGACAGAAACAGCGTCAGATGCGTGTGTTGAGACAAAAGTGCTCTCAGATATAAGTTTGCGGCAGGCGCTTGATACATTAAAGCCCAATGAGCAGGAAGTCGTGAATCTAAAAATTATGGGAGAACTGACTTTTCAGGAGATAGCAGATATTCTTAAAATTCCACTTGGAACAGTAACTTGGCGATATCAGAATGCGATCAAAAAGTTGAGGAGATGCGGTTATGAGTAAGGATTTGGAAAAAGAATACAGAGCGCTTGTAAACAGTGAAGCGCCGGATCTGTGGGCACGTATTGAGGTAGGGCTAGAAGAAAAAACTGTGCGTTCGCATCGTGAGAAATTTATTAAAAAAAAGTGGCATTTTAAGATGTGGGCAGGTCTTGCGGCGGCATGTGTATGTGTAGCTTTGAGCCTCCCAGTCATTATGAGGTATTTTTCGCCTGACGGCAGCAATTCTGATATCGTATCACCAGGAAATAATACAGCAGGTATGGGTGACACAGCGGGAATAACTGAGTATGCAACGGTGGAATCTGCAGGTGAGATAGTGTTGGAGGAAAGTATTCGTCCGGCTGCCATCAATGAAGAATATGATATTGCAGAGGCGGCAGAACAAAAAAGTAACAATTTTACAGTCACTGCAGAAATTCTTGACATTGACATTCACAAAGATAGTGGTATTCTGTATACAATTAGTGTAACTGCATCGGAAAATACAGATGTGCAGGCAGGTAGTGAGATCAAAATTTTCAGTTCTGCGCTGACTACAGGGGGCGTGATAGCACTAGAAAAGTCACAATCCTATCAATTCACACTCGCTGACGATATGACACACAGCGCGGAGGAAGGAGTGGTCTATACTCTACAAGCAGTAGAAAATCAATGATTTTTGTGGCATATTTTAATGAATACTTATGAAAAATCACGGTAACAATAGAAGTGTCGGATGAGATTTCGAGTGGCTATTATTTTGAAAAAAGGAGGTAATTGTGTATGAAAAACAGGACAATCATGAATAAAATAGGAATTGCCGCAATGATAATGATGGTTTCTCTGTCAATGCTGGCAGGTTGTGGAAAGAGAGGCGATAGAACTTCGGACGAGGTATCGACCGAGGAGAATGCAGACACGGCAGGAATGGTGCATTTAAACAGTGTAGATGAAGTGTCTACATTTATGGAGGAAGTATATGGGGGCGTGGCAGAAGACCTGCTCCCAATGCAAGTGATGACGACGGAGCTTGATTTAGGGGACTCAGATATGATTTCATATCATACAGGTTTGACAGATTTAGATGGCATTGCGGGCATTTATCTGTCTGAGTCTATGATGTCCTCGACAGCCTACAGTGCTGTGTACATCAGAACCACAGATGAAGCGGATGCAGAAGCAATCCGTCAGCAGCTTATGGACAACATCAACCCGGCAAAGTGGATTTGCGTAACAGCAGAACAACAGTATGCAGTGTTGGTCGGCAATGATATCTTTTTCGTGATGGGATATCCAGATACAGCGTCCGCAGTGCTTGAGAGTGCAATTGCAGCGGCTGAGGCGCGGAACATGAAGGTTTCAGATAAGCTTGAGAAGGCGAATCCAATATAAATAGGAGAGGCACCGATGCTTTTTTCCAGTATTACATTTCTATATTTATTTCTGCCATTTACCATATTGCTCTATTTTCTTGTGCCACAGAAAGGGAAAAATTTTGTATTGCTTGTGATGTCGCTTCTGTTTTATGCATGGGGAGAACCAGTGTATGTTCTTCTTATGTTTGTGCAGATTGTGATTTCTTACGTGCTTTTGTGGTTTGTAGACAGATATAGGGAAAGAAGGGCAGCCGGAATATTTTATATTCTGTCTGCTCTTTTACCGTTTGCGGCATTATTTTACTTTAAATATTTTCATTTTTTTATGGATACGGTATTTGGCATTCGGATAAAGACAATTGCGCTTCCAATTGGAATTTCGTTCTATACCTTTCAGATTGTAAGCTACTGTGTGGATGTGTACCGTGGCAAGGTGGAGCGACAAAAAAATCTTGTCACTTATGCAGCGTATGTGACACTTTTTCCACAGTTGGTTGCAGGGCCAATTGTGCGTTATAGTGAGATTGAGCACACACTGACAGAGGGCATTGATTTTTCTCAGTTCCATGTCAAATTTAGACAGGGCGTGGTGCGCTTTGCCGTCGGACTGGGGAAAAAAGTGCTGATTGCCAATGTTATTGGTGAGTTTGTGGCGGAGGTTGCAGCGCTTGGAACACGCAATCTAGCGCTGTCGTGGGCTTATGCGATAGCAGTATCGCTTCAGATTTACTTTGATTTCTCAGGATATTCTGATATGGCAATTGGATTGGGAGGGATTCTTGGCTTTTCGTTTCCAGAGAATTTTCGATATCCATTTATTTCTCGGAGTGTAACTGAATTTTGGAGGCGGTGGCATATCACGCTTGGTGCATGGTTTCGTGATTATGTCTATATTCCAATGGGTGGTAATCGGGTTCGCATGTCAAGATGGATATTGAATATTCTAGTGGTCTGGCTTTTCACAGGATTATGGCATGGGGCTGGATGGAATTTTATTGCATGGGGACTTTTGTTCGCAGTGCTTCTTGTGATGGAGAAGGGCGTGAGCAGGCTGTTTGGCGACAAGAAAATTTCTGTGAGTGATAAGAACGAGGAATACATCTTTAAACAGGGTTTGGCAGGAGTCGCGGCAAATATTCTAAAACATACGTATGTGTGTTTTGTAATACTTGTGAGTTTTTTGATATTTCATAATGATAGTTTGTCCAACGCTATGGCAGATATTCAGGCGCTGTTTGCGCAGGGAAGCTATATCGCACAAGATGCCGGAAGTGTGGAATGTGCGGTGTATGCATATGTGATGCGAAATCGAATTATGATATTGTGTATCGGGCTGATTGGCTCAACACCGCTGCCGCTGTGGATTTGGACAAAGCTGCAAGAGAGGATGCAAACTTTTAGAATTGGAGAAAAAATAGTTCAGGTGCTGACAGGTGTGATGGTTCTTTGCATGATGGTGCTTTGCACTGCCTACTTGATTGATGGCTCGTTTAATCCGTTTTTGTATTTCCGTTTCTAGTGTTTTAACCTTGTCTGTTACAGGAGGTGCTTTGTGAAAGAAAGTAAGTGGAAACAGTGTGTCACAATTTATGGTTTTGTTCTCTGCCTAATAAGTGTGATGATCATTATGGTGATTTCTCCCAAGAAGACCGTTTCTAGCGCGGAGCGTCGCCGTTTGGCAGAGAAACCTAAATTGACCATAAAAAATCTAATGGACAAGTCTTTTATGGACGATACGGAAAAGTATCTACTCGATCATTTTCCGTTGCGGGATAAGCTTCGGCGCGTCAAGGCGTATTTTGCCTATGATGTGTTGCAGCAGAAGGAAAATAATGATATCTATGTCGTGGACGGTCACGCGTCAAAACTAGAGTATCCTTTAAACGAGGCGTCTGTAAAGCGACTCGCGACGAAAATGAAAAAGTTACAGCAGCAGTATTTTCCAGAACAGACAGCTTGGTATGCCATTGTGCCGGACAAAAATTATTTTCTGGCAAAGCAAAATGGTTTTCCGTCGATTGATTATGAACGCATGCGTATTCTGTTGTTGCAGGAGCTTGGAGTAGATAGTATGCAGGACGCGGCATTTCAATTTATGGATATTGTATCAGGGCTGACAATTGACGACTATTATCACACAGACACCCATTGGCGTCAGGAACGGATTCTTGATGTTGCATACCGCGCGGCGGATGCACTTGACGTAAGTGATTTTTTGTCGTTTTCAACGGACAGTCAAACTGAATTTACGGAAAATGAAATTCAAAATTTTTATGGTGTCTATTATGGCCAGGCGGCGCTTCCTATGGAACCGGACACAATAATCTATCTCACAAGTGAAGTGACTGATGCTGCACAGGTGTGGAGTTTGGAAGAGAATATATTAAGTGGGAAAAATGCAGGAACTGTGTTGTTGCCAGACAAGGAAGGAGCGATTTGGAAGACAGTTTATCAGACAGAAAAACTTGAGGATGGAAAGAGCCTTGACAAGTATGATATCTTTATGGGCGGCGCGTCTTCATTGCAGATTATTAGAAGTCCTAAAGCGGCTTCGCAGAGACGGCTGATTCTGTTTCGCGATTCCTATACGAGCAGTCTTGCACCGCTTTTGCTGGAGGCATATGGAGAGATTGTTTTGATTGACCTGCGCTATATTGATTCTGCACGGATTGGGACATATGTCGATTTTGTGGGGGCAGATATTTTATTTTTGTATAATACATCAATTATCAATCATTCGGAGATGCTGAAATGATAGTTTTTTCTTGCCATATCACGAAACTAAGTGTAAGATAGAAGTTGCAGTTTAGCCTCAGGAATCGTAGGAAAATAAGTGATGCAG
>DEPD01000087.1 GCA_002358575.1 Lachnospiraceae bacterium UBA3401
AAATAACTGACGCATCTTGACTTGGCTATTTCTCCGATTATGCATGCCAAAAAGCCTCGCCGCAGCCCGCTACGCCTACGTTTTTTGACATACCTCCTCGAAGAAATATCCTACGCAATCTGCATCACTTATTTTCCTACAATTCCTTATCTGCAGTTTGCGCAAGACAGTTATTCAATATCTGCTCCATCCTTTCGCGGATATCTTCCCGCACTTCGTCTTGCAATCCATCTTCAAGCGATTTCGCCAGCGTTGGTGAAATTTCCTGTATTGTCTTTCCAGAAGCATTCATCCACGCTTCCAACACAGACAACGCCACATTCCTGTTGCTTACCACCGGCGATTTCAGTGCTGGCTGAATCAAGTTTTCCCCAACATGAATTCTGTCGCACAAAACTTGTAAAATCATTGTCAATGCTTGATATGTTTCAAATTCTTCTCCAAAGCCAGCCTCATCTGCTGCACCAGTTGCAATCTTCTCCACATGCAACTTGTCATACGCTAAGTCAATTATCTCTTGCACTTTATAATCATCTTTAATCAAAAGTGACGCAATCCATGCATTTTTTACAAAATCCTCCTCAACAGCCCGATATGCATACTCTTGATAGTCCATTCCAAGTCGTCTAGCAATCTCAAATGCCTCTCCCTTTTCCAGCGCACTCTGTATTGTTTCCTTTATTTGTTTTGATTGTAAAAATAAAGTTAACACCTCCTTTAACGCCGCTGCCGATTCACCATCTTTATCTTGTATATAATCTCTTAAATCTATCAGAGAAACATAATCCTGCGCCTCCAAATCCGTTCGGATTTTTGTCGCAGCAAAAAAGGCTTGTATTATCTCCTCCGCATTCTCAAGCGCAGAAACACCAACCACTGGTCCTTCGTCTAACATTGCATCCAAAATATCTGCAAGACCGCGATAGTCTTCCAAATCTAATGCCTTGTTTTGAATCCGCTCCAAATAATGCACTTTTTCAAAACAATCCACCCCCGAATACGCAGGCACGACATTATTGTGAACCCCATTGCGCACAAGCCATTCCTCAATCACATCAGAGTCCGCCTCAATCATGCGCACAAGATGAACACGCCCCCAGCCCTCGACCTTTTGCAAAATATCAAACAATTCCTTGTTAGGATTCTCCCAGCTACGCATCAAAAATGCTGCGTACAGCGTAAACTCATCAGAAAGCGCCAGCAATCTAACAGCCTCCTTTATTTGTTCTTGTCCTTCTAAGTCAATAAGTTCTAGCAGTGACATGCCAAACTTTACTGCTTCCTCCTTTGTTCCTTTCAACATTAAGTCAATTGCAAAATTAATTACATTTTCAACTGGAAGTCTGTCTTGATTTTCTTGAACATACTGCTGAAACAAGTCAATAAATCCCAAAATATGATGCTCTGACGCAAATTCATAAACCAAATGAATGGCCTCATCTGTTCTGCCTGCCGCCGCTGCATTAATTGCATTTACTAACAGTGGATAACCCTCTGACGCTTCCGACTGTGCAGCCACATGGTAAACATGGTAAAAAATAATTCCGTCCATTGCGCCAGGTGCAAACTTAATCTGGTTGTCTGGCGCCTCATCTGGCAGTCTAAAATCCTCTGGAAGCCGCCCTTCTTTTGTCACTGCATTTTGAATCTGTTCAAAAATAGAATATTCCATAAATGTTCCCCCTTTTTAATTCTTTATTGCTAAATTAATCGTACTCTATTTAACCAATCTTGTAAACCATGAACCCTTTTCTTTTTTTGTCATATTTTAATCATAAGTCGATAAAAAATAAGGAGGTGCGATATGCCTCCAAGAACAATGGCAAAATATGACATTGCAATTATAGGCGGCGACAGACGGACTGCGTGCATGGCACCCATTTTGGTTGAAAAAGGTTATCGTGTGCTGTGTTTTCGTACCGTTGAGACCGTCTGTAGCCAATCCATAAAATCCAAAATTTATTACACAGACTCCCTGCGTGAAGCCCTCGATTCTGCACCTGTCATTATCGGTGGCATTCCTTTCACCAAGTCGGACACCCTCTACTGTGAGTCAAACGTTTCTAACGCGACCGTCAGTCTTGCAGAAATTCAGCGCAGTATTCACAAACACCAGAAAATTTTTGCAGGCGTTATACCAGAGAGCTTTCGCCGCACCTGCGAAGAACGGGAAATTACTTGCTATGACTTTATGCTCGACGAACCCATGACACTCTACAATGCCATCTCCACCGCGGAGGGCGCAATTTTGGAAGCGTTGTTGCACAAAGACACAAATCTCCATATGTGCAATGCGCTAGTGCTTGGTTACGGCAGATGTGGCAAAATTATTGCGGACCGCTTAAATGGACTCCACGCTTGTGTTACTGTCTGCTCCAATGACACCAATGAACTTGCCCTTGCATGTGCACTTGGTTTTGAGACCATGCATCTGCCCAACCTCTGGAAAAATATTTGTTGTTACGAGTATATTTTTAATACAATTCCAGCGCGCATTTTAAATCGCAAATGTCTGGAAAAAGTATCACCAAACACCCTTATCCTAGACATTGCCTCCAACCGAACTGGAGCCGATTATGAAGCAGCGGAAAAATTAAACGTCAACATTCACTTCTGTCCAGGGCTCCCTGGAAAATACGCCGGAAAAAGCTGCGCAAAATATTTGACAGACTATGTAATTAACAGAATTTAGGAGGCTCGATATGGATATCAAAGGAAAAAAAATAGGAATTGCTTTGACGGGCTCTTTTTGCACTTTCGACAAAATGTTTCAAGAATTACAAAAGCTTAAAGATGCTGGCGCCGATATCTGCCCAATTATGTCCGATGCTTCGCAGACCATTGAGAGCCGCTTTGGAAAGCCAGATATATATATCACAAAAATAAAAGAAATCACTGGAAAAGATCCTATTGTGTCTATTCCTGGCGCAGAACCTATTGGTCCCAAAGCTTACCTTGACGCGCTGGCAATTTTGCCCTGTACGGGAAATACTGCCGCAAAACTCGCAAACGGTATTACAGACACGCCAGTGTTGATGGCGGCAAAAGCACATATGCGCAACAATAAACCTCTTGTCATCTCCATCTCAACCAATGATGGACTTGGTATGAACCTGAAAAACATTGGGCTTCTGTGCAACAGCAAGAATATTTACTTTGTTCCGTTTGGGCAGGATAACTATCAAACAAAACCAAACTCTCTAGTCGCACATGTCGAACTGCTGATACCGACTTTGGAAATGGCACTAGAACACAAACAATACCAGCCAATTCTCAAGGATTATATTTAGCTTTTCATTGTTATATAAAGAAAATCCTAATTTAAGTTATCGTAACAGTTCAGCCATGCTCATTCATAAGTTATCAGTTTGCACAATCAATTCTGCATGGCTGAACTGTCACAAATAATCATTATTATATTATGGAAAAGGAAATAAATAATGTGTGGAATCGCAGGCTTTAGCAGCTTTCATGTAAACTATAAAGAGGAGTCTGCAAGATGGTTTTCTATCTTGCAGAAAATGAATACCTGCCAAAATCACCGTGGCCCAGACGAAAATGGCGTGTATCTGTCAAGAAACTGCGGACTCTCCCATACACGCTTATCCATCTTGGACCTTGCATGTGGGCAACAGCCTATGACTAGACAGCTTGGAAACCATCGAGCCATCATCGCCTACAACGGTGAAATCTACAACATGCCCAGTCTCCGCCACGCGCTGGAACAGGAGGGCATTGTTTTCCAAACAACCTGTGATACAGAAGTGATTTTAATGGGTTATCTCCTTCATGGCACTTCCTACGTGACACAGCTCAATGGCATTTTTGCCTTTGCAATCTACGACGAAACCATTCAAAAATTGTATCTTTTCCGCGATAGACTTGGAGTAAAACCTTTATTCTATACTTTTTTTCGCAACACCCTCATCTTTTCCTCAGAGTTAAAGGGAATCCTGTGCTACCCTGATTTTAAAGCGCAGGCAGACCGCGACGGACTCTGTGAAATATTCGGTCTTGGCCCTGCAAAGACCTATGGAAAGGGTGTTTTTAAAAACATAGATGAGCTGCTGCCGGGACATTATCTTGAATATTATGGCTCTGACTTTTCTCAGCATTTATCTGTTAAATGTTATTGGAAATTAACGAGTCATCCACACGAAGATGGCTGGCAACACACAGTCGAGAAAACCCGCTATCTGATCACAGATGCCATCAAAATGCAAATGCTCTCTGATGTGCCTGTCTGTACCTTTTTGTCGGGCGGTGTGGACAGTAGCCTTGTCACAGCGGTATGCAGCAACGAGCTTCGACAGCAGGGGAAGAGGCTCGATACATACTCCTTTGACTTTAAAGACAACGACAAAAATTTCAAGGCAAACACATTTCAGCCCTCTCAAGACAAACCGTGGGTAGATATGATGATTGCCCACTGTCAAACAAATCATCAATACTTAGAATGCACAAATACAGATTTGTATCAATATTTGTTCGATGCTGTGGACGCCAGAGATTTGCCATGTATGGCGGACGTCGAAGCTTCCATGCTCTATTTCTGCAAAAGAGTTGCCGCAAGCCACAAAGTAACACTCACTGGAGAATGTGCGGACGAAATTTTTGGCGGTTATCCCTGGTTCCATAAAAAAGAATGCTTTGAAGCAGACTGTTTCCCGTGGTCTATGGACTTCACACCGCGCACTATGCTTTTAAAAGACAATGTTTTGTCTGTGCTTCCATTGAAGGAATACGCACACACGGCCTACGCAAAAACAATATCTGAAGTTCCTGTATTGGAAGGGGAAAATAAAGAAGAAAAACGCAGAAGAGAAATTTCTTATCTAAATATCAAATGGTTTATGCAAACCCTGCTAGATCGTATGGATCGGACCAGTATGCACGCTGGACTTGAGGCGCGTGTCCCGTTCGCCGATCATCGCATTGTAGAATATCTCTGGAATGTGCCTTGGTCCATGAAATGCAAAGATGGTGTGGTTAAAGGACTACTGCGCGCTGCCGCTGACGGACTACTCCCAGGCGAAGTGTTATACCGCAGAAAAAGCCCCTATCCAAAAACCTATGACCCCGCCTATGAAAACCTACTGCGCACCGCAATTGTGGAAACACTATCTGATACGCGTGCGCCTCTGCGGGAATTAATCGATATCAACAAAGTGGTTGAGTACATTAGCCAGCCCTCTGACTATGGCAGACCCTTCTACGGTCAACTTATGGCTGGACCGCAACTTCTCGCTTACTTGTTACAAGTCAATTACTGGCTAAAAAAATATAATGTAGAATTATTACTATAATTCGTTCAATCAACTACAACGTTTCTTTATTCCTATACGGGAAGAACAGAAACGTTGTTTATTTTTCACACCCACACCCATCTTAAAATCTTTGACATATCCATTGTAAATCACTATAATCTATGATAAGGATCTGCCGAAAAATAACTGACATTATATCCTGGATACTCTGCATTTGTTATTTCTCTATCGCTCCTAAGGAACTATAAAAGAATTACTTTACAGTTCCTAAAAAACTTAAATTTTTACAACATTACAAGAATAAAAGGAGAACTTTATGAAAATTGCCATATTATTTCCTGGAATTGGGTATCATTGTGATAAACCTTTGCTTTATCACAGCGGAAAACTTTGCACCCAATATCAATATGAAACAGTCAAGCTAACCTACACCAATCTAAGTCGTTCCATTCCAGAGGCTTTTGCGCAAGCCTATGCACAGACAGAAGCATCTCTGGAAAAAGTTAATTGGAACGAATATGAAGAGATCCTTTTTATCTCCAAAAGTATTGGAACGGCAGTCGCTGCAGCTTATGCCAAAAATCACGATATTGTCTGCCGAAATATCTATTATACACCACTAGAACAAACATTTGATTTTGCACCGCAGTTCGGTATTGCTTTCCATGGCACAGAAGATCCTTGGGTCGAGACATCTATTATTGAAGATAACTGCCGCGATTGTCATCTGCCGCTCCATGTTATTGAAGATGCCAACCACTCTCTGGAACTGAACTTTCCTCCATCTGACAAGAATCACACAGTTCTTTCAGATCTGCCTAAAGACATTTGGAAACCTTCTTGCGGCACTTGGGAATCAAGTCATCCAGTTTGTTCTAATCTTCAAATACTGGAACACGTAATGGCATTGTCCGAAACCTATATCGCACAGCACATCTATTACAGCATTCTTCGTGCTGATGAAATCTGCCTTGAATTATTCCACGGTTTTATTCGACACCAAACTGTCGGAAAATGCTGGCGCAAAGAAAATGAAAAATGGATTATCAGAGATGATCCCTTTATTGATGATTGGTCAGAAACAGACTATCTCTTTTTAATTGATTGTTTAAAAAATACCATTCAGACTGGCGGTTTTGTCTACGCAGCCTTTTGCAATAAACTCAAAAAAAATACGCTCAAAGGCTTTGTCTCTGTCGAACCGAATTTGTTTGGCAGCGCAAAGGAATATCTCGACCTCTCTAGCATCCATGTGTCTGAGGATATACGCGGAAAAGGAATCGGTAAAGTCCTTTTTTGTGCTGCCAAGAATTGGGCAAAGGCAAAAGGCGCCAAAAAACTTTATATCTCTGCACACTCCGCTGTTGAAACCCAAGCATTTTATAAAAGTATGGGGTGCGTTGACGCGCAGGAGTATCAACAAAATCATGTTGCGCAGGAACCTTATGACCGTCAACTAGAGTGTGTCCTATAAAATTTTAAATTTTGTTTAAAATTCTTTTCTCTCCATAAAAAAACAGGAAATTTTATAAGAAATAATTGTAAGTACAATGACGGTCAGCATTAATAGCAATATGAGCGGCCATGCATTCATATTAAAAATACCATGAATACTCTCCACATTATTTTTGCCTGCTATTTCATAAAGAGAGCGAAACATTCCAAAACCCACAGCCATAATACCGATTGATATCATTGTGACAATCCTGCGTTTCTCTTGCCCAAACTTAATATATAGTGGAATTTCCAATACCAGTAGAACTATTGCTGCTGGTATTGTTATGATTGAAGAAAATAAATAATCCAAAAACTCTCTCTCTGCATTTGTCATAACACATAGAATGCAGGTAAGCAGCGTTGCAATCAGCGCTGGAACGACGATTATCATTAAACCTAACAAATATTTCTCCTTTATATAATCTTTCCTTCCTATAGGCAGCGTGAAAAGATAGGACATTCCTTTCTCAGCCTCATCATAATTGAATGTACTCAGTGTAATAAAAGAAAACATCAGTGCGATATATCCTACAGAAAGTGCTCCTTTTAAGCTAACTGTCATAAAAATTGCCCACACAACAATAATAATTAGAAAAAGCTTCATCTGTGAAAAAATCAACCTTAAATCCTTTATCATCAATCCTTTTACTGGTCTACTCATCTTTTTACCCTCCATTTTTATCTCTATTGGCTCCGAGAGGCTATTCTCTATTATTTTACGTGGTTAACATTGTAATTACCTCATCAATACTTCCTCTCTCCATTACGATTGAGGGGTAATTCTCCTGATAAAACTGCCGCTGGTTGGTAAGACAACTGTATCCAAAATGTTCCTTTTTGGTCTTGATAAAATATCTATGGTCAATCCTATCATATTGCTCAACTGTCATCTTTAACAATCCATATGCATTTAGCAGCACATCTGTGTCTTCGTGGAGTATAATTTTCCCATTTTCAATCATGTATACATCATCACAGATACTTTCCAAATCGCTAGAAATATGGGAACTAATGACAATGCTGCGCCCCTCTGTCTCCATATATTCCCGCAGCATACTTAACACCTCATCGCGCGCCACCACATCAAGCCCTGCCGTCGGCTCATCTAGTATTAAAAGTTTGGCGTTATGCGAGAGTGCCGCCAGAATTTGTAACTTTCGCTTCATTCCAGTAGAAAAATCTTTTATTTTCTTTTTCAGTGGAAGTTGTAGGCGTTCACAGTCCGCCACAAACTTTTTGCGCGAGAAATCATGATACAAAGTATGCATGACAGGAAGCAAATCATTGATGCAAAGATATCCGCAAAAGCCAGAATCCGCAAGCACTACGCCTATCATTTCTCTATCCTGTGTTGTTAGGTTTTCGACCGTTTTTCCAAATATCGTCATTTTACCACCATCTGCGGCAATCAACCCTAACATTGTCTTAAATGCTGTGCTTTTCCCAGCGCCGTTTCTGCCAATCAATCCCGTAACTTGTCCTGCAAATACTTTCATGGAACATTCCAGTTGAAAGTTATCATATTCTTTCCTTACATTGTCCAATTGAATCATCCAAAACACTTCCCTTCTAAAATATGCTGCAAATATTATGTGTCCTCAAGCACAATCTCAAACAACTCTTGAATCTCGTGATTCTCCATACCGCAACTTCGCGCTTTCCGAATTGTCTGCTCGAATTCAAACTCCACTTCTTTTTTCTTTTCCTCAAGCTTGTGCGCCTGATTGATATTTGCCACAAAACTTCCCTTGCCATGTACTGTGACAATAAACCCTTCCGCCTCCAACTGGTCATATGCCTTTTTGACTGTGAGCGCACTGACTTTAATTTCCTTTGCCAGAGTCCTTACAGATGGAAGCATGGCCTCCTCAATCAACGCTCCATGCATAATCTGGTCCTTAATCTGACTCATAATCTGCTCATAGACAGGCTGCATGGAAGTATGATTAATTATCAAATTCATATCATTATCAACATCCTTTTTGTTTCTAATAAATTTTAAGAGACTGTTTTTATAATCTCTCAAAGTCTAAATTATGAAACTTATATTCTTGGTTCATGAACACCACTCAAGAAACAAAGAATCGTTTCTTGATGTAAACAGTATATAACAGTATAGAGCTGTTGTCAACTGTTTTATACTGTTTATTATGCACATGGGCATCCAAAAGAATTTTTTGATGTTACAGTTTGGCAAAGCTGAACTGTAGTTGCTTTTCACACCCGCATCATGCACTTGCTGCAT
>DEPD01000099.1 GCA_002358575.1 Lachnospiraceae bacterium UBA3401
AGGCAGGCATTTTGGCGCTAGTTCTGACACCATGCAGCAAGTGCATAATGTGGGTGTGAAAAGTAACTACAAATTTGTCAATTTTATCCCGCGAGCAATAGGTCAAGTGGCTTGTGAAGGAGACATTTGGCGAATGCTGAGAGGTTAGGAACTGTGAAAATTATTAGAAAAGAGAGGAATTACAGATGGCATTACAGATAGAAGGAAAGAAAATTTATGACAAAGAAAGTGAAACAACAAGTGGAGTAAAGACAAAACAAAAAAACAGATTGCTGCGCAATATTACATTAGACTATATTAATACTGTGGTAACAAATCTAAATATGCAGAGCGCTATATGGGTGCTCTATCTTGCATATTGTGGATTAAATCTGGCGCAGATTGGTCTTGTTGAAGGAATTTACCACGCAACAAGTATTGTGTTTGAAATTCCCTCCGGCGCAGTTGCAGATCTGCTTGGCAGGAAAAGGAGCATGATATTAAGCAAAATATGCATTGCCGTTTCCTGTATGATAATGCTTTTTGCCAGAAGCTTCTGGTTCTTTGCACTGAGTTTTATAATTCAAGCGCTTGGAAATAACCTTAATTCTGGATCGGAGGAGGCACTTGTGTATGACAGCATGAAATTTGCTGGACAAGAAGAGCGCTACATGAGAGTGAGTGGTAGGTTGAATATGCTGATTGAGGTATCACAGGGGATTGCGACTGTTTTGGGTGGTATTCTTGCGGAAATTTCCTATGTTTGGTGCTATACTGCATGTCTGATGATTGCACTTCTCGCGCTTATTCCGGTAACTCTGATGACAGAAGCGCCCTATGTTAATGCACAGAAGAATCAGCAATCTATCAGGGAAATAGTGATAACTCATTTTTGGACATGTTTTGCGATTTTGCGGTCAGATAGTCGAATAATGAAGATTATTGTATACTATGCTGTTATTTTTGCATCGGAAACTCTTTTATTTTTCTATAGTCAACAGTACTATTATGAAATGGGATACAATAAGATTCGGATAAGTTTGATTCTGCTGGTAGTAGGAGGTAGTTCTTGTGTTGGGGCTGCTGTGAGTGAAAAAATTTCTGAAAGAATTGGAAAGAGAACCGCACAAGTAGGGGCATTTGTGATTGCAGCGGCGTTTCTGATGTATGGATTTCGCAACCTTTTTGCGTCTGTTGTGGCGTTTTCCATGGCGGGATTTTTTAATGCGGCACTCTATCCGCTTCAATCACATCAGCTTAATCGTTTGATACCATCAGAACAGCGGGCGACTCTGATTTCTGTGAACAGCATGTTTTTTTCAATTGTGATGATTCTGTTATTCCCGTTTGTTGGTATGCTGGCGGATCGGTATGGACTTACAGCAGTACTGGTGGCGGTTGGGGTATTATTAATAGTGCTTATGCAAGGAGGGAAATAGAAACAGATTTTTTATTGACGAGTTTTTCGGCGGGTGATAAACTAAATTATAATTAAAATTGAAGATTGCCTTCCAGAATTTTTTATTAAATACAAAGACATTCTGAGAGGCTATCACACGAAAAAGGAGATAATTTTATGTATCAAAAAATGAGAAAACAAGCAAGACAATTAGTGGGATCACTGTTGTGTGCGGCGTTGTTGATTGGTTTGTTGCCTTCACAGGTTTTTGCGGCAGAGACTGTTAATGCTTCTATTTCCCCTGATATTTCGGTCATGGTTGATGGCGCTGCTTGGACCTTTTTTTCTGCATCTGGTACGCAGATTCACCCAATCTTGTATAACAATACAGTATACTTGCCCTTGCGCGCAGTTAGTGAGCTGATGAGTAAAAATTTATATTGGGATCAAGCCACGCTGACTTATAATCTTTCAGGAACTAGAACTACTGCGGTAACGACAGGTATCTTGGATCTGAACCCAATACAACAGACTGTTCAGATTCAGATTTGTCCTGAGTTTATAATTGCACTGGATGGGGTTGCTTGTACTTTTTTGGATGAGCAAGGCAATTTACTTTACCCAGTGTTTTACAACGGTGCAACTTATCTACCGCTGCGCGCGGTTGGGCAGTTGATAGGAAAGACGGCGACGTGGGACGAAAAGACACGTGCAGCCAGCTTTATCAGCGTCAATGGAATTTTTATTACCGATGCTGACAGCTTTGCACAGACGCCAGACAAAACACAAGTTCCGTCTGCGCAGTCGGGAAATGGCACTTATATTGGAGAGGAGAAAGCAAGGAATATTGCATTAAACCACGCTGGATTGACGGCGGCACAGGTTCATTTTATCAAGAGTAAACTTGATTATGATGATGGTCGTTGGGAGTATGAGGTGGAGTTTTATACAGATGCTTATCAGGAATATGACTATGATATTGACGCTGTTACAGGGGCTATCTTGAAGTTTGACCAAGATGTAGAGAACTGGACTGCGCCTGCGCAGAATCAGAATACAAATAATACCCAGATTGGAGAGGAGAAAGCAAAAAGTATTGCACTCAGCCGTGCAGGATTGTCTAGCAATCAGACTCGTTTCACCAAGGTTAAATTAGATTATGATGACGGTCGATGGGAATATGAGCTGGAATTTATTGGTGGAGTGATGGAGTACGAAGTTACAATTGATGCATACAGCGGTACAGTTTTGGATTACGAGGCGGAAGCAATCGACGACTAATCTAATATTTTGGAAAAGAGGAGAATCCAAATGAAAAAGGTTTTTATTGATGGAAGTGAAGGGACAACGGGGTTGCGTATTTTTGAGCGTTTTGAGGGAAGGGACGATATTGAAATCTTAAAGATTCCGTCAGAGTTGAGAAAGGACCCCACGGAAATCAGAAAATATATCAATGCGTCGGATATTACATTTTTGTGCCTGCCAGATGCGGCGGCACGAGAAGCAGTGGCAATGGTCGAGAATGACAACACAATTATTATTGATACATCAACGGCACACCGCACAGAACCGGGCTGGGCATATGGATATCCAGAACTTTCTAAAGCGCATCGTGATGCGATTCGGACAGGAAAACGTATTGCAGTACCAGGTTGCTATGCGACGGGATTTATCACTATTGCATATCCAATGATAGCGGAGGAAATACTGCCGAGAGATTATCCTGTCGCGGCGTTTGCAATGTCGGGGTACAGTGGCGCAGGCAAGAAAACTATCGCGGTATATGAGGCAGAGGAGCGAGATGCGGAACTCAAAGCGCCGCGGGAGTATGCGCTAAATCAGAACCATAAGCATTTAAAAGAGATGCAGGCGATTACAGGGTTGGAAAAAACGCCGTTGTTCTCGCCGTTAATTTGTGATTATTACAGCGGAATGGTGGTGACACTGCAATTTTATACAGCACTTTTGCAGGATAGACCAACCCCAGAACAGGTACATACGATGTTTGCAAAGTATTATGAGGGCGAGCCGTTTGTCAAAGTAATGCCATTTGGAAAAGAGGCAGATTATAATGGATTTCTGGCTGGAAACGCTTGTTCAGGCTGGGATGGCATTGAACTTTATGTGACAGGAAATGCTGACAGAATGCTTGTCAGCACGCGTTTTGACAATCTTGGAAAGGGTGCGTCGGGCGCTGCGGTACAATGTCTAAATATTATTCTTGGGTGTGGGGAAAGCAAGGGATTAGTACTATGACAATCCTTTTGGGAAAATGGGGGTGTTGTATTATATGATGCAATTACCAGAAGATTTTATGATTCGTATGCAGGGTATGCTTGGGGAAGCGTATCCTGCTTTCCTGCGTAGTTATGAAAAAGAAAAGGTTCAGGCGCTGCGAATCAATACGCTAAAAGATACAAGGGAAGCGTTTTTTGCAAGAAACCCTTTTGCTGATTTGAAAGCAGTTTTGTGGGAAGAAAACGGATTTTATTTTAGGAGTAACGACGGTGAAACAGCACCTGGAAAACACCCATTTCATGAGGCGGGTGTATATTATATACAGGAGCCAAGTGCAATGGCGCCTGCAGCGTATCTGGATGCACAGCCAGGAGAGATTGTGCTCGATTTGTGTGCTGCGCCTGGCGGAAAGGCAACACAGATTGCTTCTTATATGAAAAATCAAGGGCTTCTTGTCTGCAATGAAATTCACCCAACGCGGGTAAAAATCCTCTCGGAAAATGTAGAGCGCATGGGAATTTGCAACGCGCTTGTCACAAACGAGACGCCCCAGCGTCTAGCAGAAGTATTTGGCACTTATTTTGACCGCATTTTGGTGGATGCGCCCTGTTCTGGTGAGGGAATGTTTCGGAAAAATGAGGAGGCGTGCAGTGCGTGGAGCCTTGAGAATGTACAACTTTGTGCAGACAGGCAGGATGAAATTCTTGATTGCGCGGACAGTATGCTTTGTCATGGCGGAAGATTGGTCTATTCGACTTGTACATTTGCTCCTGACGAGAATGAGGGGAGTATTGCGCGTTTTCTAAAGCGCCACCCAGAGTATCAAATTTTGGAAGTTTGTAAGTATGATGGAATGGCGGCGGGGGTTCCTTTATGGGCGCATTCTAATATAGAAGCGTTAATGCATACAATAAGGCTGTACCCGCATTTAATTAACGGAGAAGGACATTATATCGCTGTATTGCAAAAACAGGGCGAGGTGCAAAACGGTTATCAAAATTTTGCTGCAACTGGTCTACAGAAAGGGATTCCAATAAAGGAAGCAAAAGAGTTTTTACAGTTTCAACAGGAGACTTTGCAGATAGATTTGACAAAAGAAGCGCAGGATTGTCTGTTAAAGTTTGGCGATCAATTGTATCTGATGCCACAGAAGATGCCGTCTATAAAAGGTCTAAAAGTGTTGCGTGCGGGACTACATCTTGGCACTCTAAAGAAGAATCGTTTTGAGCCGTCACATGCATTAGCGCTTGCTTTGAAAAAAGAAGATGTCAAGCAGTCCATGGAACTTGGAACGGTCGAAGCTGCAAAAGCCTATCTGGGCGGAATGACGTTAAACTACAGCGGGCAAAAGGGCTGGTATCTAATAACTTTTCAGGGTTATAGCATTGGCTGGGGAAAGCTTGCAGGACAGATTATGAAAAACCATTATCCAAAAGGGTTGAGGAAAGTGTGACGTATATGAAGACATCAAAAACTGCATTAAATCTCACTGAGGGCAGACCAATGAAATTGATTTTGCGGTTTGCTATTCCAGTATTTTTGGGAAATTTGTTTCAGATTTGCTATAGCCTTGTTGACACAAAGATTGTGGGGAGTATTCTGGGGGAGGAAGCGCTTGCAGCGGTGGGATCGGTATCCATTTTGTACACCCTTTTGACAGGATTTTTTAATGGGTTAAGTCTTGGATTTAGCGTGATAACTGCGCGGTTCTACGGGAGCGGCGAGGAACGGAAATTAAAGGAGAATGTAGCGAGTGCTATCCTGCTTGGATATTTGACCGCTGCTGTCATTATCACGGTTGTGTCAGTGTTTCTTCGGCCAATATTGACGCTTTTAAATGTGCCGCCACAGCAATTGGACATGTCACATTCCTATATTGCACTGCTTGTGTGGGGGATGTTTGTGACTTTGGCGTACAATCTTTGCGCAAATACACTCCGTGCAATTGGGGATTCTATTACGCCATTAATTTTTTTGGTGATAGCGGCCTTGACCAATGTTGCACTGGATTATTTGTTTATACTGGTCTTTGGTTTGGGCGTGAGAGGGGCAGCAGTCGCTACCATGCTTTCCCAGCTATTGTCCGTCGTGCTCTGCCTTAACCGGATTCGACGGGGATTTCCAATACTGCATCTTGCCAGAGAACATTTTGTCTTATCTAAAAAACAGGCTGTTACGCTATATGAGAGTGGTTTGTCTATGGGATTGATGTCCAGTCTGGTAAATTTTGGCTCACTTGTATTACAAAGCGGCATTAACCAGCTTGGCACAAACATTATTGTAGCGCATACTGCGGCGCGCAAAATGTTTGAAATATGGGGACTGCCAGTGAGTGTGCTCGGTTCCTCCATGGCGACATACTGCGGGCAAAATTATGGTGCAGGCAGGTATGACAGGATTCGGCAGGGAATGAAAAGCGTGCTGATATTGGGGGCTGTTTGGGACGGCATTGTGTTTATTCTCGCCCATACAATTTCGCCTTACTTAATTCGTTTTCTCACAAGCTCAGACAATGAGGAGATTATCTATTGGGGGACTACTTATCTAAAAGTGGACATGTCTTTTTTGCTGGTGTGTCTGTTTATTGTGATTTTAAGAAATTGTATGCAAGGCTTTGGTGATCCAAGGACGCCAATTTTATCAAGCTTTATTGAGTTGGTGGGAAAGCTGGTGTTTACTTTTGTGTTTGTGCGTCTGTTTGGATATTGGGGCATTATCTGGACAGAACCAATAATATGGTTTTTGATGGTAATACCATTGATTGTGATGACGCTGCGCAATCCTGTTATGAAGATGCGACAGCCAGAGTAATAAATGAAATCCCTTTTGGGAATTGTGTTGCTTGGAGGAAATAAAATGCAAGCAGATGAGTTTGTATTGAAAAGAATAGAAGAATTAAGCAAAAAGTATCAAGAAACATGGGGAAAGGAAGTGGATTACACTATTGTACCTCAGGAAATAACCCAAGAAAGGTTAACAAAATGCTTAGAGTTAATGATCAAAGACAATTTGAGTTTAATGATAGCTTATAATAAGCTATTTAAGAAATAGGGACACTTTTCCGAAAAGGGATTAAATTAATAAGAAGATTTTAGTACAGTGAAAATTAAGTTTCTGATATATTGGCGCAGAATGATTGTTTCAGATGCAAGGTGGAGGAATATGTCGTAGCGGTGGCTGCGGCGGTTGACGATAACGCCGCAGAGGAATAATCAGGCAAGTCAAAGTGCTGGTTACTTAATTTTCGCTATACTAGGAATTTACAAAAGAAAGGATTTGAGATGAACAAGAAATATGAGATTGATATGTGTAGTGGTTCTGTACTTGGAAAAATGCTGCTCTTTGCATTGCCGCTAATGTGTTCAAGCATTCTGCAATTGTTATTCAATGCTGCAGATATTGTTGTAGTAGGGCGCTTTGCAGGGGATAATGCGCTGGCAGCAGTCGGTTCAAACACAGCGCTGATTAATCTGATAACGAATGTTTTTGTGGGACTGTCAGTAGGAACAAATGTACTGACAGCACAGTATTATGGTGCGAAAAACGATAGCGATTTAAAACAGACAGTACATACTTCAATGCTGTTAAGCCTGTATTGTGGTTTGCTGCTCACTGTGATTGGGCTGGTTGGCGCACCAGAGATTTTGAAATTAATGCAGGCACCCCCTGAAGTGATTGGTCTTGCAGTATTATATTTGAGAATTTATTTTCTTGGAATGGCGTCCATGATGATCTACAATTTCGGAAGTGCAATTCTAAGAGCGATTGGAGACACAAAGCGGCCATTGTATTATCTGTTGAGTGCGGGGATTGTGAACGTGCTGTTAAATCTGTTTTTTGTGATTGTATGTCATTTGGGAGTGGCAGGTGTCGCGCTGGCGACAGTAATCTCGCAGACGATCTCCGCATTTCTTGTAGTGCGCTGTCTTATGAAAGAGCAGAGCAGCATTCATCTTGAGCTGAAAGAACTTGCGATTTCTAAGGAAAAGTTAGGGAAAATTATGCAGATAGGACTTCCAGCAGGGTTTCAAGGAACAATATTTTCTTTGTCAAATGTTGTGATACAGTCTGCAGTTAATTCCTTTGGAAATATTGCGGTTGCAGGAAACTCTGCGGCGGCGAATATTGAAGGATTTGTCTATATGGCAATGAATGCGTTTCATCAGGCGACAATATCATTTACTAGCCAGAACTATGGAGCGCGGGAATACAAGCGCATCTATAGAATATTGTTTGCAGGAGAGTTTTGCGTGATTGTGACAGGTGTGCTGCTTGGGAATCTGGCAGTGTTTTTTGGAGAGACGCTGCTTGGAATTTATTCACCGAGTCCCGATGTTATCACAGCCGGAATGGAACGTCTCAGAATTATCTGTACACTCTATGCGCTCTGTGGCATTATGGATGTGCTGGTAGGGGCACTGCGCGGAATTGGTTACTCTATTATTCCAATGATTGTATCTTTAGTTGGTGCCTGTGGATTGCGTTTACTGTGGATTGCAACGATTTTTCAGATACCTGCGTACCACAATCTGACCACTGTGTACCTGTCTTATCCAATTACATGGACAATCACGCTGTCTGTACATGCAATTACTTTTTGGCTGGCGGCGCGGAAGGTACTTGTGCATCCTGACAGAAAAGAATGATACCAACTTTTTTGTCTTATGTGAAGGCGAAAGCACTTGCTGCTTTTGCCTTCTTGTCAAGGAGAAGCAGCCATATATTGCGAAATGACAAACACATGGTACACTTGCTGCCACTTTCTATACGATTTAAGCAAATCTCGTAGATCCAATGTCAAGCAATGACTTAAAAGCATCATACATAGGTAGCGTAATATAATAGGACAAGTTCAAATTTCGTTCTGTTTTTACTAGTTCATCAAATGTCAAAGACTTAACAATTCTATTAAAATCAATGCGTTCAAGAACTTTCTTTGTATATGGTCTTTTTGTATCTAAGAACGCTATACTTGTAAGGAATTTTTGAACCTTTTCTGAATTCAATAAAAGCATAGCAGTGTATGCCATATCATAACTGTCGAAACAGATAAAATAACTTGTGTCATCTATCATAACGGGCTTGCTGTCATCTGAATATAACACAGAGAACAACGGTTGTTTGTAAAAGCCGCTAACCCCAACTTTATATTTTGAATAGGAATAATCCCCTACACCAAACATAGAAAATGGAGGCGTACCACGATAAATTGAACTTTTTCTATTTTCAAACAGTTTTATGTGATCGTTTAAGTATTTCCATGTTTTTGGTACTTCTTGTTCAAGGTGTTTTGTTTCTTCACGTACTTTTTTTTGTGTTACAATAACAAATTTTGAAAAGCTGTGAATAACAGGTGCTTTGAACATACTGCTTTTAATTAGTGGGAAAACAATATCATCTTCAATTTGAATCGTCTCTTTTTGCCCGTTTTGAAACGTACTATTTTGTAGGGTTAGTTCCATTATTTTTGAACAATCATGTTTTACTCCCTGACGCCATTCAAAACAACATTGACCGTCAAAACTTTCTATGCTTGTATCCAAATCACTGTAAAACTGACCATTTAAATATCCGAATTGTGATTTAATTGTTTCGGGATATTCAAATTCGTAAACATTACAAACATCTGACGAAACTGGTTTATCTGAAAGTTGAAAAACTAAAAGACAAGCACTAGCACTTATGCCAAATACCTTTGAGGCATCAAATTTTAAAATGTTATATGATGCAAACGAAATATAGTTTCTTTTTAGTTCTTTGAAAACATTTCTTGCAACAGACGTTTTACACAGCATAGAAATAATAGCGTTCGTATCTCTGTATTCCTTAATTAGTTGCAGGATAATATATTCACAAATGTCAAAATTGCTTGCACCTGTTATTGCGTCAATGCCTTTTAATCCTTTGAAATTAGTTTTTATGGGTAGATTATCAGAGCCGAGCGTGGATAATGTGCTATTCGTTATCCACGGGGGATTACCAATAACCAGAATTTGACGTTTGTCTTTGATTAAATCCTTAGACGAGAAAGCAAAGAAATCTGAATTGATTATATTTACTTTCTCATCATTTATGGAATTCCTACATATCTCGCAATATTTCGGGTTTATTTCAATTCCGTAATATTCGTTAGCCTCAAACAAAAGACTGCTTTTCAAGAAGTTACCGACGCCGCAAGTTGGTTCGACTATTGCAGATGGTTTTATATGGCAGTAATCTTTCAGATAATGACAAACCTTTTTTGCAAAATCAATAGGGGTTTGATAATCGCCGTATTCGCGCCTACCACTCATAATTGACAACTCCTCGAACGCTATTTTTTAATGTAATAACTCTTGTATATTGCAAACGCCATTGCAGTGCATTACTAATAGTTAGATATCCTTGCGCTGGAGGATAATCAAGAATTTCATCGGCAAGGTCATTATAGATAATATCATCACCGGGAACGTTTTTATCTTGCAAAAATCCAATGACATCCTCCTTGTTTGCACCATCATGTATCATTTCGCGCAAACGTTTTGTAATGGTGAAATCAGCAGTTCTTCCTTTGGCAATGAAAGTACAATGCGTAAACTGTAGTATGCAGGTGTCACTTGTATCACGTTTATTATAAACAAAGACCAACAGATTATAGCCCAAACCGAAAATCTTTTGACGAGCGTTCTTAAACGGACAACTTGATTGCGGCTGTGTAATAGAAGTGACTTTTATATCTGTCTGAATTTCAGCGCCAGGCAAGTCAATACCTTTTGCGCTGTTTCCAATTTCAACAATATATCGTGACTGGAGAAAATATTGGAATTTATGTTCAACATATGTTCCAACCGCTTTTCCATCAGTAACGCCAATAAGCTCAATGTGGTTTTCGCGGCTTTCAATTTCGCAAAACTGATGTGCGGATTCAATGAGTTCATCTATAGTCAATATTGGTTTCATGGTATCTATCTCCTGTTCCTGTCCACGCAATTTAATAATTTAAAATATATTGTATCACAATGCTGCCTTTTTCTCAATAAAATGTTTTTGAATGAATAATGTTTTTAGTTCCTCTTTGCAAGTCTAAACAAAAAATTGGCAAATCGGATTTGACAGTGTTGTAGGTGGTGAAAGGGATTGTCAGAAGATTTTTCGCTATAAAATCTATGAAAAATTGTAAAAAATTGTGTAGAAGTCCATATATAGCCCAAAAAGCGAATACAAATTTTGTAAGATAATAATAAGTAACACTGCTGAGGCAAAGAGAATTTTCAGCATAGTATCGTTGCATGATATATTGTTAGAGTTTATGAATTTTGTATTGGGGTGAATGGTATTGAAGACACAGGAAGCCGTGGTGGCGAGGATAAAAAGCTTATGCAGCGAAAAGAATATGAAGATATCGCAGTTGGCATATGTCTCAGGAATGCCGCCTTCAACACTCAAAAATATTATGAAGGGAAACAGTAAGAATACAGGAATTGTCACGATTAAGATGATCTGTGATGGATTGAATGTTTCCTTGGAAGATTTTTTCCACAATGGGGTGTTCCGGGATTTGGAGCAAGAGATTAAGTAAGTACTTGATTACAAAAGATAATGGAAAATGAAAAGAAATGTGTTGATTATAGAGGATAATGAGGCATGCAGGAATGCACTGGCGGAAATAACACAAGAGTGTGAGTCTGTCAGTGCTGTTTTTTGTGTTGACAATTGTGCAGAAGCTTATCGATACGCAATTGAAGAGGAAATTCATCTATTTGTGGTTGACATAGTACTTGAGCCGTCAAAATCAGGAGATGTTTCTGGTATGGTTTTTGCAGACAAAATTAGGAATATGGAGCGGTATCAGTACACACCGATTATTTTTGTGACAAGTCTTGTCGATGAAAAATTGTTTGCGTATCAGAATTTATACTGTTCGAGTTATATTGAGAAGCCGATTGATTTCGAGCGTGTAAAACGTGAGATTTCCAGAGCATTAGGACAGCCAATGCGCGGTGAGAGTGAGATTAAGTTTTATTATTACAGAAAAGACGGTGTTATTTACAGTCTGGAAACGGACAAGATTATCTGTATAGAATCCGTTCGCAGGCGATTGACGGCATATACAACAGAACAGAAGGCGCAAATGCCATATAAGACCTTGAAGAAGGTGATGTGTGAACTGCCGCAGAGTTATTTTATACAATGTAGCAAGAGCATGATTGTTAACAGGAAATACATTGACAATATTGATAACACAAACTGCTATCTCACAATGAAGGATGGGAGAAAGATTGAGATAGGCAGCAGTTGGAGAAAGCGCTTTTTGGATGAGCTATGATAGTTACTTTTATTGAAGTGTTTACCGAATATTTGAGCGTAATGGCATTTATGTATAAGGCAGCGAATCAAAAGTTTAGATGGAATAAGACATTTTTTATAATAGCAATGATGGAATTTGGGATTGTAATGAGTTCCGGTAAGTATGTTGATAACAGGCTGGGAATGGTTATGATTTATTCATTGCTATTTCTCTATGCAAAAATTAAAATTACACATGACTGGAAACCAACAGTGAGGGTTTTTGGTACCATGTTAATTGGAATTCCAGTATTGCAGATATTGGTTTATTATGTGTTTAAAGATTTTATGATAGAGTTAGAAGACTATAGATGGTATGGCATTTTTGTAAATTGTATTATCTGTGCTTTAATTTTGATTTGGAAAGAAAAATACATCTATAAAGTTGGAACAAAGATTACTCGGTTTAAAGAAGTTTTTCTTGTCATACTGTTTGTTTTATTTTTCTTTGAGCTATTGTTGTTGTACAAAAAAGATGGATATATAACTACCCAAGTGCAAATACAAGCGCTTGTTAGTGTTTGTGGTTTAGTTCTTGTAATGGTTTTATGGATGAGTTCTGAAATGGAAAAAGAAGAAAAGCAAGAAGAACTAAAAATGTACGAATTGTATACAAAAACTTTTGAGGATTTGATAACGGCAATTAGAATTAAACAGCATGAGTTCAATAACCATATCAATGCCATTAAGTGTCTTCCCTATACAACCAAAAATGCAAAGGAATTGATTGCAGAGCAAAACAGATATTGTGATGCAGTGTTGGAAGATACAGAGATTGTAAAACTTCTAAAGTTAGAATCTTCACCAGTATTATGTGGATTTTTGTACTCCAAACTAATTTTTGCGCAATCGTTGGATATCTATTTTATCTATGAGGTTGACCCTATTAACGTTGAGCGTTATGTAACAATCCACCATTTTATAGAAATGACAGGTATTTTGTTTGATAATGCAGTGGAAGCGTTGGTGAAGGAGAAAAGAATAGAGAATAATTCTGGCAAGATTATTTTGAGATTGTCTTCCTATGAAAATACAAAACTTTTGCTGGAAGTAGCAAATATCAGCAGAATTTACACCAACGAAGAGATTGAAGAATTTTTTGTGACAGGGAAGAGCAGCAAAGGCGATAACAGGGGTGTAGGATTATCGCGCGTGAAACTGTTGATACAGAAATATAAGGCAGATCTCCATGTTGCCAACCAACAATATCATGAAGAAAATTATTTGAGTTTTAGAATTATATTTCGATTAAATAGATTGTTCTCGCTTTGAGATAATAGATACACCCTTGTTAGTCAGCAACTTATTTTTCTATAGCTTCTAATTCCTTAATAACATTGTGTTTGATTAGAAACCGAAAATAACATATCCCGCGGATAGCATAGATTATGTTATTTCCAATAAGGTTCTATTCTTCGTCTAAATTGGGATACTCTGGTTCCCCAAAGAAAAACATACTTGGACCGCAATGGGGCATTCCATCTAATGCACCAAACAGTACAATGGCTGCCAGAGAAAGAACAGCAAACATAATCTTATCAACAGCATTCTTTGTGAAGTTCTGAATCATTTTTAAAATCTCCTTTTTATTAAAGCTTTGTGAAGGTTCTTTTCAATGCTTCTCAAATAAAATCCACCTGTGCGGTTGGACACTCCAAGGAGCATCCAACCTGACTTTCACATTCGCAAAATCTGCGCTTACGCGCTCCTGCGTCTGCTTGTGCATCCGCATTTTGCTCATTTGGAAGTGGGCTGCTAATCCCGCCTGCATCGCAATAAATTGTGTGCAGGCAGATCATTGGATTGCAACTGCACAGGTGGAATAAAATTATCGAGTTGCATTGAGCCGAGCCAAGTTTCGTTTTCCTATTATTAACTGCAATGTATGCAGAATAATGGACCAATAAATAATAGGTGCAAAAGTCATCTGATAGACTAGAACTGCAATAATGGCTTCGCAGCCTGCCGCAATAAGTGCCGTGCGTTTGCGATGAAGCAGTTCTTTATCAGAAAGGCTGGGTCTTGAAGGGGACCGCACCTGTCCAATTTGATAGATAATTATGACACAGAGCAAAAGTAAGATAACCCCAATCTCAAAAGGAATAAGGATTTTGCTGCTCAGTGCAATAATCAAAAACAGATAGACAAGAGAGAATGCAAAACAGGACCAATAATGCCGAAAATGAAGTCCACCGGAAATTGTGCGCAGTGGAAACTGTACTACAAAGGTAAGTAAAAATTCCGGCAACAGGTGTAGCAAACCAAAAATAAATAAAAATAGTACAAGTTTACTGACATCATATAAAATACATTTCAGATAATATACGAAAAGTTTTTGTTCTCGAACGGTTAAGTTCATATTTTGCTGGATATAATCATTTATGTAATTCAATATTGGCATCTCCTCTTATAAGACTGATTGTCCTATCAGTTTGCAGCGCGAGTGTAAAAAGTAACCTTAAAACTAACCATAGTATATTGCAAAGAAAGACCAGCCTTATATTTTCAAAACAAATGTGTCGAAAATTGGAATAAACGGACAGATTTGACCAAAAAATGGAAGTTGGATTCCAGAAATACATACTTTATTTGCAAAAACAGTATTTTCTTTGAAAAAGGATTAACCTAAAAAAGAATCATAGGTAATATTGCAATGCAAGGAGGTAGTTTATGGAAGCAAAACGAATGAGTTTGTACAAAGAGGCAGGTGCAAGGATTAGAGCGATCAGATTAGAAAAGGGATATACAAGAGAGAGTATGGCAGCACACATAAAACTTTCGGGTAAATTTCTGTATGAAATTGAGTTTGGAAGAAAAGGATTTTCGGCAGATGTGCTTTTGCGCATTGCTAACTATCTGGAGACAGGCTGTGATTATATTATGACAGGAAAGGAATGCGTCATAAAAGAAAGACATGAATAAAAATTGAATAGTTACAAATAATGACCATGTATTAAGAAGTGATTTTTAGGTTTTAAAGACACTTCAGAAAGGCATGGTTTTTTTGTGGCAAATATTGTATTGTATTTAAATGCAAAACAGAATGTAGCTTTGGCAAAGCCCGACGTGGAGCTGTGTGATGTGGCAAGTGTCTACTGCGAGGACAAGACTGTCAAAACAAAGGTGGAAGCACTGAAAATCTATCGATTCCGGCAGGATGGACAGCCGCGGGTAGTGATCAGTATCTTAAAGATTATTGAGCAGATTACAAAGCTTTGCCCGGGGATTTCTGTGGAAAGTATTGGCGAGACAGACATTATTATACAGAAGGCATCTCTAGAGCACGATAAACCAGAACAGAAATATAGTCTATGGGCATATATAAAAATTGCCATAGTGGCGCTGATTTGTTTTTTTGGATCAGCATTTACAATTATGGCATTTCACAATGATGTCGGACTATCAGATGTGCTGAGTCGGATTTACGAGCTGGTGATGGGGGTGGAGTCCGACGGATATACTGCTCTTGAGATCTCATATTCCATTGGGCTTGCTGTGGGGATTATTGTGTTTTACAATCATATTGGCGGCAAGCGTCTCACCTCGGATCCAACACCACTTGAGGTTGAAATGCGCAATTATGAGCGGGATGTCAATCAGGCAATTGTGGAGATGGCGGACAGGAAGAAACTCGAAGAGGATGTGGATTAGATGATAGGAAAACTGATTTTGCTGTGGGTGATTGGTATTAGTTCGGGACTTATGGTTTCTGCAGGTGTCTTTACCGTACTTTTTGTGGTTGGTTTGGTCCCGCGATTTGCAGGGCGAACAGATACTGCCTGGTGTGAGATTTTCTATGAGGAGTGTTTAATTGGTGGAGCGATCTTAGCCGATGTAATCAGTGTTTTTCCAATTGAGGGCTCTATTGGAAAAAACTCGAATATACTGCTGATAGGGCTGCTAATTTTAATTGGTATCTTTGCAGGAATCTTTGTGGGGTGTTTGTCGATAGCGCTCTCAGAGGTGCTTGACGGATTGCCGATTTTTGCCAGAAGAATGCGACTTAAGATGGGCGTGAGCATCGCTGTTGTCGCAGTGGCAATCGGAAAAGTTGCGGGGGCAATTGTCTATTTTGTTAACGGGTTTTATGAAGGCATTTAGGGAGGATACATTGATGGCAACAGAACAGAAAAAAGAAGCGTATCAGGAGTATGTGAAGCAAAATTCACCAAAGACAAATCTGCCATTACAGATGGGAAAAGCATTTATTATGGGAGGCGTTATTTGCTGTGTCGGACAGTTTATTGCCAACACGGCAATGAATCAGTTTGGCATTGAAAAAGAGACTGCGGCGGGATGGTGTTCCATGATTTTAATCCTTTTGAGCGCTGTTTTGACAGGATTTAATCTCTATGGCAAATTAGTGAAATGGGGCGGTGCAGGCGCACTTGTACCAATTACGGGATTTGCCAATTCCGTTGTGGCATCTGCGATTGAATACAAAACAGAAGGACAAGTGTACGGTATTGGATGCAAAATTTTTACGATTGCTGGTCCTGTAATTTTGTACGGAATTGTTACAAGTTGGGTGTTAGGAATTATTTATTGGATAGGAACAATGATGGGATTTATGTAAAAGAGCAGGGGAAGTGTTATCTTCCCCTGCTCGCTTTGTTAAGGAACTATTTAAAAGTTATTTCTTAACAGTTCTTAACGAAAACTTTTAATCCAATTAATGAGAGAATCATGATATACATTGTCAGTGACATCTTTGCGCATCTGGTCAGTCACAGGTCCGTTTTTCTCCATAATGGCAAGTATCGCCTCCTGTAATCCCGCAATTTTGCCCTTTTCAAAATCTTCTGAAGTATCAGAGGATTTTTTGTCTGTGCTGGCAGCGTTCACAGAAGCAGTTTTTTCAGCAGCAACAGGAGTCGCGGCTGTTTCAGAGGTTTTTTGAACTTCTGCATTGTCCTGAGGAGCAGCTTTTATTGAGGAAGCGGTTTTTGCTGCGTCCTCCACACGAAGTTCAACAGGTGTCACCGTGGGCTGTTTTTCGGAAGTCCCATTGGTTACAGGCAGCCAGATATCGCCGGAATTTGCCTTTACATTCACACAGATATTGCCGTTTTCTACACGTACTTTCTGACCGGAGAGCGCGCCGATATACTCCGCAACGTTTCCGGCAGGAAGAGTCATTGTAAAGTCGCTGTCGTCGTTGTTGACAGTGACAACAACATTTTCTCCTTCAAAGTTTCGCGAGAAAGCATATTGACGATTCATAAGTTGTAGTTCTTTGTAATCGCCGTAAGACAGCGCTTTAGATTGCTGTTTGGTGCGCCCTAGAGCAGCGATAAGTGCTGTGAAGGAGTTGTCCGTCAAAGCGTTCTTGTAATCTTCGAGATTGAGTGCAGGGCGTAGAGAGGCGTCGGAAAATTTCTCTTTTCTGCCCTCAATGCCAAACTCAGAACCATAATACAGTGACGGAATACCTGGCAGAGTATACAACAAAATATGCACTGGTGTAAAGTGCGCTTTGTTGTTCAGCTTTGTGTAAATACGTTCCACGTCATGGTTGTCCACAAAATTGTAGAGCTTGAAGCCGTTTGGATTGCTGCTGCCCATGTCATACAGACGTTTTACAGTGTGTGCAATCTCAAAGAAGTTGTGATCGTTGTGGCCAGAATACAATGCTTTGTGCAACTGGTAGTTGGTGACTGAGTGCAGTGTTCCTTGGTTGACCCAGCGTGAATAGTCCCCATGAATCACTTCTCCCATAAGCCAGAAGTCCGGTTTCACCTCGTTTGCAACATGGCGCAAAGCCTTCATAAAATCAAAGTCAAGTACGTCCGCCGCGTCAAGACGGATACCATCTACATCAAACTCGCTGACCCAGAAGCGGATTACATCACAAATATAATCTTTTACGGCTGGATTTCTCTGATTGAGTTTTACCAGCAGGTTGTATCCGCCCCAGTTATCGTAGCAGAAACCATCATTGTACTCGTTGTTGCCGTAAAAGTTTACATTGCAGTACCAATCTCTATACGGAGAGCTTTCGCGTTTTTGTTGAATGTCTTTAAACGCAAAAAAATCGCGTCCAGTATGGTTAAACACGCCGTCAAAAATAACTTTGACTTCTTTTTTATGGCATTCTGCCACAAAATTTTTTAAGTCTTGATTGTCACCGAGGCGACTGTCAAGCTTTTTGTAATCGGTTGTCTCATATCCGTGTCCTACAGACTCAAACAGCGGTCCAATATAAATTGCGTTGCAGCCAATGCTTTTGATGTGATCAATCCACGGCAGCAATGTATTTAACCGATGTTCTGGTTCTCCATAAGCGTTTTCCTTTGGTGCACCTGTCAGCCCTAAAGGATAGATGTGATAAAAGATAGCTTCGTCGTACCAAGCCATTTTTATGTCCCCCTTTTTTATCATTAAATTATTTATAACTATCAATATATATGTTCTGTAAGTTATAAATTTCCAAGTCCAAGTATAACACAGAATTGGAAAGTGGTCAAATTGTACAATCCGACAACTTATGAATGGGTATGGATGAACTGTTACCAACTTTGGAGTACAGTATCATTTGGAAAAATGGAATTACTATAAATTTATTTCGTATAATTGACGGTATGCTTCTTCTCTGGCAGATGCAAATGTCTGTCTGATTTTCTCTAAAATAGTGGAGTCGCGAAGTCGTGCTGTCAGGAGCGGTGAAAATCGTTTTCCCTCCAAGGAAAGTGCTTCCTGAATAATTTCATCAAAGCTTCTCTCAGGATGTCCATAAAGCCAAGGGCGGCTTAGAGAATTATCAATCCAGTCAATCAATCCAACGACATCTACTATTTGACGACAAGGACATGCCAAGCGTTTGTAAGTTTCAGGATAGCCGTGGGAACCATCATACCAACTGTGGTGTCCGAGCGCTGCCGCCGCGTAGTCATGCGTTGATGCACAGGTGTCAAGTCGTTTGTGACCAATGATTGTATGCAAATGTGTGATTTCGTATTCTTCATCAAACCATTGTCTTGCTGTTCGAGAAAACAGATTGATAAAATTGATTTTGCCAACGTCGTGTAATACGCCGCAATTCATAGCAAAATTGTGTACTGCTTGCTGTTTAGCGTCAGGATTTGTTATTGTTCTAATCTGTTCAATATCATCAAAAAAATCGGGTTCTTCAAGCAAAATAATATCGCAGAGAATTGCGGCGGTTTTGCCTACAACTTGCGAATGGACATAGACATCTGGAGCAAAGTGTATCATAATGTTTTGCTGAAAGTCACCGTAGGAGATGCTATGTGGCGTTTCGATAAAGGTGGTCGAGAGCTGTCGAAGATAGAAAAAGATTTGCTTGTTCGCCTCGTTTTTTGGAAAAGCTTCTGCGTAAGAGAGTACTTTGGAGTATAGATTTTGCAGATATTTTTCTCGCTTTGACAACTGTTCTGGATATTCGCGTAGATATTGGCAGTAGAATGCTGGAAGAGAGATAGCAGCGTACATGTTTTCGGGTGAAAAACTTGAAGTATCCGCTTGATTCATAAGTTTTTCCATTCTTTCGAGTAATTCTTCAAGCGTCAACAGTCCACAGTAATATTCAATCGCATAGCAGGAGAAAGCAGAACGAATTGGGGGCGTTTCCTTCTTGCTGAGTGCTTCTGCAATCCGTTGTTGGTGGACAATATGGGCGGACTCCATGATTGCCACAACATCCTGAGCGGTCATATCGTTATCACGACTATAGGAAATACTGGAAGCCATCTGTTGGTGTGTCATATAGATATATCTGTTCCATGGAAGTTCTGGTGCATTTTCTTGGTATTCTTTATCTTGTAAAATTTGCAGCGTTTGCCGGATCACGCGGATTTTAGCACTGGCGGATTTAAATTGTCCGAGGGCTGTGTTAGCGCGGGAGCGCAAAATATATCCTTTTGTTTCCGTGTCGTCAATCTCATCAAAATATTTGAGATATGCTGCTGCTTCGGCAAAACATAAGCGCATCTGTGACATATAGTATTCACTGTCTGCCAGATCGATACCAACCATTTTAGTACACATATTATGACGTCCAATTCCCAACCAATACAGACAGCGTATAATTGCATTGCGGTCTTTGGTGTGTCGCGCTCGACTTAACAGTGCCTGATAAATTTGACAAAATAATCCGCTGTCCAGTTCATTTTTTCCGTTTAATAAAGCACTGGCAAATTCTTCTAGTTCGGCTAACTCTGCGGGCTGTGCCTCAAAAAGTCTGTCAAATAATGGAAATAGTCCATTGCGCAGCAGTTCTATATTATGGTTGACTTTTTCTTTCAACAGACAGTGGTCATGCTGTAATTTTTCTTGATAAGCGGCAAAGGATTGCACAAGAGTCTGGCTGCGTGAAGACAGGACGGCGATATCCTTTAAGTTTGCGATATATTCCTTTTGATAGGGCTGCATTGATACATTCCCTCCATCATAATCATTCTTAATATGAAAGTAACTTATAGTAAATGTTTTATGGATTGGCGTGTAAAAAACGTTTGTGCAGAATTTCATGTAGGCGGTCTGTGTTGACTGGTTTAGAGCAGTGTTCATTCATTCCGGCTTCCTGCGACAGTCGAATATCTTCCACAAAGGCATTTGCAGTCATTGCGACAATCCAGACAGTCTGCGCATCTTTCCGAGGAAGCTGCCGAATATTTTTGGCGGCATCGTATCCGTTCATAATAGGCATCTGAATGTCCATAAAAATCAGATCAAAATATCCCTCTGGGGAATGCTTGAAAGCTTCCAACGCGCGAAGTCCATTTTCTGCTGTCTCCACTTGCACACCCGTCAGCGATAGCAATTCTAAGGCAATTTCCCGGTTTAACTCGTTATCCTCAACGAGCAAGAGACGACATTTGCTGTAGTCAAAATCAATCTCTGGAGAGTCGCTATGATCCTGTTTTGCCTTGGAAGTCAATTCGGACAGAACTGCAAAGAGTCTGCTCTGAAATAATGGACAAGGGACAAAGCCATTAATGCCTGCTTTGGTCGCGCGGTATTCAATCTGTACCCAGTCCGCATCTGCAACCATAATGATTGGAAAATCTTTTCCGGCAAGTTGACGCACATGAGATGCCATGTCCAGAGCAGACATATCCGTAAGTTCTTGACCGACAAGTAGAGTGCAAGGCATACGATTTTCATACTGCGCCTCAGTCAACCATGTAACAGCTTCCATACCGCTTTTTAGATGTACAGCGTTCATTCCACCGTCCCTTAGATGGTCTATAATCTGTTGTGCTTGATGGTCTAAGGATTCTGTGACCAGTACAGTCTGTCCTGTGGGAAGTGGAGGTTGGCTCTGATTTGTCAGGGCAACAGTCAGTGGAATGGATACACGAAAACAGCTTCCTTTTCCTTCTTCACTCTCAACGGTTATTTCGCCGTCCATGCGGTCGAGCAGGTTTTTTACAATTGACATACCAAGACCTGTTCCCTCTATTTTATTGATTGCAGAGTTGTTGACACGCTCAAAGGGAACAAATATTCGCTCTAAAAATTCTGAATTCATGCCAATACCATTGTCTTCACATAGAAAATCCAGCCATATTTTTTGCTGCTTTTCCTGCTGTGTGCTGTCCATGTGTTGTGCAAAACTTACATAGATATTGCCTCCCTCTTGGGTGTATTTCACAGCATTTCCAATAATATTTACTAGAATTTGACGCAAATGGAGTGGGTCCCCAATTAAATTTTCAACATAAATTTTTCCGATTTCTATTCGGAAGGATTGATGTTTCTGCGCTGCCTGTGGTCGAACAATAATTGTGATATCGTGCACTATGTCTGCCAGCGAAAAAGCCTCCTCGCTCAGCGTTATACGCCCGCTGGCAACCCGTGACATATCAAGTACATCATTGACTAAACTCATCAGATGAGAAGAGGCTGTCTGAATTTTTTGCAGACAGTCAAGTACGCGCGGTTTTTCATCAATGTGTGACAGACCAATAGAAGTCATACCCATAATTGCATTCATTGGAGTGCGGATATCGTGGGACATATTGGATAGAAAGCTACTTTTTGCTCGATTTTCTTCCTCACATGTGCGCAGGGCTTCCGAGAGTTCTGCATTTTGGCGTTGGAGTTGCGCAACCATTGTTTGGCACTGTGATTGACTGTTGCTTTCGAGTATCCAAAGTTCATGCAAGGTGTCCAGCGCAATACGCTTTATGTTTTGATTTTCTATAATATGTTCTGGATTGGTGTGTAACAATTGTTCTAACTTGAGATTTGTGAGCGCACATGCGGCAGTGTCCGCAAACAGGATTTGCGGCTGATCACCCGGACGATATTCCACAATAAGATATCCATTGTTTTTTTCAATTTCCATATCTTTTTATATCCTTTTTATAGTGATGTAAGGAATCGTTAGAATTGTAGTAGTTTATCCTGATGGTACTATTTGCAAATAATACTATGTATATAGAGAGTTTTCCTTACGCAACTTAGTATATCATATCATATATTGATGCGCAATAAATTCCAAAGTATTTTCATTTGCGCAACTGTATTGGCAATTGCTTTTTACACCCGCACCATGCGCTTGCTGCATGGTGTCGGAGCCAGCGCCAAAATGCCTGTTTTGTGGCATTTTGTGTGCACCAATTGTTGCAATTCACACCAAA
>DEPD01000190.1:0-15224 GCA_002358575.1 Lachnospiraceae bacterium UBA3401
ATCGTTGACTGACGACAACACGGCAATGATGCAAATAGCGAGTGCTTGGTATATGAGGAATTAAAAAACGGTGTACTAGGGCTGGAACCGTCATATGCTGTTTGTGATGATAGCACACCTGTTTACTACGTATATACGGGAGATCTTTAAAAAAATGATTCCATTGACCATACCGATGATAGTAAAACTGATACATGGAATTATAACCTATACAGTTACAAATATGAAAGTGATTGTATATTACCACATACGCAGGAACCATTGTGCCTATCTGGCTCATGGAAAGACCACGCTTTCAGAAAGTTCGCTCTAGTAATTGTGTCTTAAATTCCTCGTCTAACATTGTCGTCTCATTGCTATCTTTTATCTCTTGCAATGTAGTTGCCCCACAAACTTTTTTTCGCGTATATCGCACAGCAGACGCATTTTTTCTCTCAAACTCCTTAATTTTCTTTTTTGCTGTTATACCTGTAAGTTCACCCAATACTTTTGGAATTTCAAATACCAGAAAAAGGATTACAGCCCCACCACCACATAAGATCGCAATTAGTCGACAATTATAAAATATCTGGTGATACTGTTCTATCATTTTTTGAACCTGTACAATATCTGTCAATAAAATACTGCTGTTTATCACAATTCCCCACTTTCCAGCACTCTCTGTGCCTGTGCGATATTGACTTTTAATTCTTCTGCAAACTGTTTTATCCTATCTGTTTCCCGCAAAGAATTGATGTCTATCTCTGTCTCCAAATGGTTTTTAATATTGTTTAATTGCTTTTGTAATGTCGCTTTTGAAATCCCTGCCCGCTCAAACTTTATCGCATTTACGTAAATCTGATACACCATCTCTCGGTATACCATTAACGCTGTCGTCGCATTATCAAGTGCTGTTATATTTCCTTGAGCAACTTCACAAAGGTCCTGCCAATACTCCGCATATCCAATATTCACATCTCCAGATTTGTTCTCAACCCCTAGCCGTGCATAGTATTCTGCAATCCTGCCAAGTTTCGATGCTCTCTGAACCTGACGCACATCCAACGTTGTGGCATTTGCCGCAATTGTCAACCATTTGGCTGATAAAGCTTTATTTCCATGTTCTTCATAGGAATAAAAATAGGCAATTCCAAGCCGATATGCTAGTTCCTCATATCCTGAAACCTGTTCTCTTAACACTTCTTCATAGGTCTTTCCTGTGTTTGTACGCCGAATGAACAAAGAACGCAATTGCTGGTCTTCCTCTGCTGTCAGAACATCATCGCTTAGATAGAGCTTATCTATTAATTCCAGATATGCTCGCTTTTCGCCTGGCATTAACTGTAATGCTTTTTCATAATATCCAAATTGCTCATTAGTCGTCGCACTGCTTTTTGCTGCTTCTATGTAATCATCATATTTCTGTACGATAATCGAAGTTTTGGTCTGATATGCCCACACTGTTATCAAAGAAAAAATAATAGTGAAAATACACAGTCCCAAAAAGAATATCAACCGAAATTTCTGTTTTAGAGAATATTTGTTGTCCAATTCCTGAAAGTGCTCTAAATCATACTGCATTTCCGCACAAGATTGATAGCGTTCCTCTGGGTTTTTTTGCGTACATTTCCATATAATTTTTTCCAGACCCTGTGATAATGCTGGATTCCAATGGCGGATTGGAAATATTTCATAAGGGGGTTTTGCTGGATTATGCCCTGTCACAAGATGATACAATGTTGTTCCAAGACCGTAGAGGTCAGTTCTTGCATCCGTCTGCCCTTGTCCTCCAAACTGCTCCGGCGCCGCATATCCCTGCGTTCCCAATGCTCTTGTATCCTGCAACGCATATGGTTTGTATTCCCGTGCAATGCCAAAATCAATCAGTGCAATACTTCCATCGGGTTTGAGCATAATATTATCGGGTTTCATATCTCTGTAGATAATTGGAATCGGTCTGCTATGAAGATATCCCAAAACCTCACAGAGCTGTTTTGCCCATTCTATTACATCCTCTTGGGGCAATGCTCCATACGCTTCGAGTGCTTCGCGAAATGGTATCCCTTCAATATAATCCATCACAATTAAAAAACTATCCTCCAAGTCAATCACATCAATAATTGTTGGCAAATATGGGTGTCTTAATCTTTTGAGCATCTCCATCTCAACAATCAATCCTTGCCGCACAAATACAAAATCTTGCATACCGTCCTTTCTAACTTCCTTTATTGCCCACTGTTTGTTGGCGCGCTCATTCATTGCAAGGTATACAATACTCATTCCCCCCTGACCAATCGGATTCAGTATTTTATATTTTCCATCAACAACGGAACCAATCTCAAGCATTGTTTCCTCCTGATTTTTGGGCTTCTTTTTGTTGCCTTTTCCTAACCTGAACAATCCCTGCGGTCGTCAATACTGCAATGAACATAACAGTACTGACCCCATACAACAGACGATTTTCTTTCTCGCAAGTTAACACTGTAAGGCTATCCGTATATTCTACCGCCTCTGTCATTTTATTGATTTCTATACTTTTATCCGTCATTGCCTTTTTATTTTGCAATTTTTTCTTAGCTGTTCCCTGAAAAACTTCTTTTTTGGAAGAAATTAACACTCCATAAAACTTCTGTATCTGTTCATTTTTTGCTCTGTCCTTCGCCACGATGACAATCTCCCGCTCTGCCTCCTTCTCCTGCAAAAGAAATGTAACAATACCATTGTTTTCTGACAGTTCTTTCTCTGACAAGCGCAGTATTGTTTCCCCATTATCCGTAACTTGTAACTCTGTAAGATACAGATTATCTTTTACATCCAATGTGACCTTTTTCTTTTGCTCTCTATACATCTCGCCTGATTTCATACCGTCAACTACAATACTGGGCGCTGTCGTATCCAACACAAATTCGATTTCTTTTCCTTTCACACGATTGTCCGACATATTTTTTGCCTTGTCAACAGAATAAAATCCTACAGAATAGATGCCATCGGAAGAAAAATTATCCGCCTTTATCTTATATGTATAAGCATTCCAGTCTGCATCTGCACCTTCCTGGGTAACAATATAATTTTCCCCTCGAACAAGAGTACTAGTCTGCCCTTCTCTGCTGATAGTAACTTCTCCGTATTCCAACACATCAATATTAACCTCCTTAACCGTTATCACAGGCGCTTTTGATGTATAGTAATCCTCGATTAACTGTTGTGTATCTGCACTAATTTGATAGGTTGATCCAAAACGATTGACAGAAAAATTTAACGTTTCCTCTTTCTCATTTCCCGCCAAATCTACTGCTTTCACTTTCAATCTATAAACATCATCCATCTCCTTCACATGTGCAAAGTCAGGATAAACCAGTCGTATTCCGTCTGTAATCACACTTTTTTGTGCATTTGCTGTCTGGTCCCTATGATTTGTTCCTGTAAGAGTCACTGTCGTTGCTGCCTCGTCCAAAAAAGAATCTGTATAATTTACTATAGGCATCACAACGCCATTGTTAGCAGAATTAGCGCACACACCATCAAACGTAATTTGCGGTGCTGTTTTATCTATCACAAAAAGCGCACTCACATACTCTTTTGCTGGATTTCCTGCAAGATCTTTACAGGCTACTTGAAATCCATAGACACCTTCCTTGGTAAAATTTATCGTGGCAGTATGCCGTTCGCCGTCTGTCTTCCATCGGCTGATTGCCGGAAGATTATCCACTTCTAACATGCCCAATGCTTCTATCTGGACAAATTGATCAGAAAAAGCATTTTCTATAATTGTAATAGTCGCTGTCCTTGAAGCATTATAATAGTTTCCATTTTTGACTCTATTATTGTCAAAAGTCACAGATATTTCTGGCGCTGTGGTATCAATCACAAAACTGCCACCATCTATTGTCTTTGACAGATTGCCTGCTTTATCCTCACAGGAAAATTGAAAATGATACACTCCATCTTTTTCAAAAAAGACCTCACAGATATAATCTGTGCCCTCCTGTCTCCACTTGCCAATTCGTGGTTTGATACTCCCTGTACCAAAGTTAAAGTTCGCCGTACAACCCTCATCAAAATTTGCATCTGTCACAATTACTTTCGCTGTTCGCGACGTATTGTATTGCCTATCATTTTTTGTATCCTTATCATATGTAATTTTCACGGATGGCGCTGTGGTATCAATAATGCAAAGTTTTTTACTGTCAAACTCCATTGTTTTTTCATTGCCTGCTCTGTCTTTGCATATTATACGAAATCCATAAATGCCATCCTGTGCAAAATTGATTGTTGCGCTATGTATATCTCCGTTTGATACCCACTCTTTTACTGTTGGAAATTGATTTTCCTTCAAAACTATGTTTGCTATTTTCACTCGCACTGGCTCAATTAGAACATTTTCCTTGACAAAATTTTGTTCTATTATTTTAATCACTGCTGTTTTTGTCCTGTGATAATTTATTCCATTTCTCGTGTCTATCTGCTCAAAATCTATCTGAATAACAGGTGCAGTATTGTCAATAATAAACCTTCCACCCTCAACAAGCTCTGACAAATTCCCAACCTGATCTGCACAAGAAAATTGAAAACTGTACGCTCCATCTTGTTCAAACTTAACCGTACAGGTGTACTCATATTCATTTGTGTATTCTATGCTCTTTTTTGTCCATGCACTGATTTTCACAGGAACATTCTTAGGCATTATATAAAAGTTTGTAGTACAATTTTCATTAAAAGAGACATCTCTCACTGTGATTTTTGCTGTTCTTGAGCCCTTATAACAATCGTCCGTTCGCTTTGTCCCCTCATAGCAAATATCTACAACTGGTTTGTTTCTATCAACAAGAAAAATATCGCTCTGATAGGTTTCTGCCCCATTACCTGCCTTATCCTTGCACATGACCGTGAGGCTGTACATTCCATCTTCTTGTATATGATACGCCGCTTTGAATATATGTTCTTCTGTTTCTAACCAAGAAACTTTTAAAGTCGTTTTCTTTGCACTTTTTTGATTATGCAGTATCACCGCAACAGCTTCTCTGGAAAAATTTTCTTCTGTTATTTCAATATGTAACACTCCTGAAGTATTCAAATTAATTCCTGTCTTACTCTTTTTATCCATATAGGAAGCATGAATCAGCGGAAGAGTATGGTCTATTACTAAAGTGTCACTGACTACCATATTGGATATATTGCCCGCTTTATCTCTATAGGCACATCGAAAATGATATGCCCCGTCTTCTGCAAAGTGAACTGTACAGGAATATTGATCTGTCTTTTCTGTCTTTTTCCACCTGCTAATAATTGGTTTCTTACTTTCTGGTATCACAAATAATTCATGGTTTTGCATAACATCAAAATTCTTGTCAGTTACTGTGATTATGGCCATTTGATTGTAATGAATCGCTTGTTCCCGTTCCCCTTTTTCATAAGAGATAGTTACCTCAGGCGCAATGGTATCAATCACCAACTTATCCACTTTATATATCGACTTATTTCCCGCTTTATCTGTACACACTATTTGAAAACAATACACTCCATCATTTGAAAAAGTAAGTGTTGTGTTATGCTTTGTTCCCTCTGTTCTCCAATCACCCATCTTTGGGATTTCCCCCTCTTTTTGGGAACCAATTGGTAATAATGTAAAATTTTTTTTAGAAAAATTCACTTCTTCAATAGACAGACTAAGTTGTCGTTTGTTTTGATATTTTTTCTCCGCACCTCCCTCCAACTCTATTATCGTAATAATTGGGCTAACGGGATCATATATCATTTCAAATGTGTATTCACTACGATTGCCAATAGCATCACAGGCTTGCAGTGTATAGACATTGCTATCGTATTCTTTTCCAGAAAATATCGCAGCAATCTCACACACGCCATTCAGCAATTTTAGATTTTCCTTGTGGCGTGTTCCATTCCTTTCCTCTGTTAACAACGTCAGTGCAATCTCGCCTGACGAACAACCATCACTTGTCTCATCTGTGACCGCAACAATCAACTTGCAATCTGTATTTGTATAATATCGTTCTGTTGTTCCAAAGCGCTCACAAGAAATTAGATTTTCACTCGCTTCGTGATCTCCATAGACAGAGAGTTCTATCTGTGGGGCTGTAAAATCAAACAATAAATAAAAACTTTCCGTAAAAATATTTCCTGCCTTATCTATCAAATGCAATGTATAAGCAACTTTTTCCGTATTCTTGTCAATTTCTTCCTCTGAAAATGTATATCCATATCTCATATCACTCGCTATCAATGAATATTTCTTTCCTTCTCTCTCAATGTATGCTTTCCAAATTCCAGATTCATCTGCACAAATTGGAATCTGAAATGTTTTGTTTTGTATTGTCTCTATCTCATTTTCTTCTAACTGCCACTTTGGCGCTGTTTGGTCAAAAAGCACTTCATACACTGTCTCTGTATAATTTCCTGCAAGGTCTGTAACGCGATATATAATCATTTCCTTGAATTTGCTGACTTCAAAATCAAATTGATAGGATACCGTTTCTCCTTCCCCATCTGTTATAATAATAGGTCTCATAAAAACTCCGTCAATCTCTGCTTCCACTGTTGCAATTCCAGAAATTTTATCCTGTGCTTTCAGCTCCACAGATAGCTGATCTCTATTTGTGTAAATCCTACAGATATCCTTTTCCATTGTTTCTTTATAAAGTTCGCGTCTCTGCATATTCTCCAAAACAAAATGTGTTATCTGGTAATCTGGCAATTCCGTGTCTAAAAATATCATTAACTTGTCACTTACATTTCCAGCATTATCTATCACAAAGGCTTCCAACATTGTATTTGCCAACGATTCTGTAAAAGTACATCTTATTTTATTTGCATTGATACTGGCACGAAAACCAATTTCTTTTCCGTCACAATCTAATATTTTGACTTCTTTTATTCCTGATGCTTGTTGCTCTTTCTTGTCAATTTCAAGAACAAGCAATTCACCGGTTTTAATAATCCTACTTTGATAAACCTTGTTATCATTTACTTCTTCTTTATTCACCTTTGTAATTACAGGCGAAGTGCAATCTTGAAGAATGGTCAGTTGTCTTCTGTCTTCCTCTCTTCCTTCCAACATTAGAGAAACCACTATTTGATTCCATCCTTCTGCCAATGCTATCTCCCCCACATAGGTATCCTTCTCATTATCATAGGGAGACAAAACATTGTCTCCAATCTGAATAGCAATCTCTTTTGTAGAATTAAATTCTTTTATTATGCTAACTTCGAGTTCTAAACTATCCTGTTTTGTGTAATAGTAATTTTGACTGTCGTTCCAGTTGTAATCCCCACTAAGTATCACCTTATCAATCAATAATTCACCTTCTTCTGGTTCAGTTTCTGTTGAAGTTTCTTCTAGTTCACTTTCTGTAGCGCTTTCTGTTTCAACTTCTGTTGAAACTTCTTCTAGTTCACTTTCTGTAGCGCTTTCTGTTTCAATTTCTGTTGGAATTTCTTCTAGTTCACTTTCTGTAGCGCTTTCTGTTTCAACTTCTGTTGGAGCTTCTTCTAACTCACTTTCTGTTTCAATTTCCGTTGAAACTTTTTCTAGTTCACTTTCTGTCAGCCTCTCTTCTGCCTTAGTTTCTGCAGCATTTTCTACCTTGGTTCCCATTATGCTTCCCGTTATAGTCTGAGTTTCTTTGGATTCTGAAATATACTCTTCCTCCTTCTCTTTGACAGGCTGGTTTGTCTCTATTTCTACAATACGCTTTTCTTCTTGATTTGGTCTACTTTTAAAACTTTTTGTAGTTTGATAATCGACATTATTATCAACACTTTTTGCCAAATTTACTGGCGCAGCTCCATAAAACACAAACGTAAATAATACGATAAAAGCGAAAATCCTAATTAATTTTTTCATTGCATTCCTCCTATAATTGTTAAATAAACTTTCTGTCATATTGCTTTATCATACTTTTTTACAAATCTGTTATATATAGAGCTTTAGTACTAATTTATTGCCATATTTCATTTGAACACTCATGCGCATAACGCAAAAAAATCACCGGAATCCCGATGATTTTTTAAGAACTATATATTCTGTTGCTTTTTCATACGCTTTTCGTTTCTAATCCTCTACCTGCTGTATTCCCGTAATATCTGAATCAATCACAAGCGAATAATTCGTATAATACACTACAAACCCTGGCTTTGAGCCATTTGGTTTCTTGACATTCTTTTTTTGTGTGTAGTCAATCTCTACCTTTTCCTGACCTCTTGCCTGTGAATAGTGTGCTGCAAGCCTTCCGGCTTCCTCAAATACCCTGTCTGGAAGTTCCTCTCCATCCGCCTTCACTACCACGTGCGAACCGGGTATCCCTTTTGTATGAAACCACCAGTCATTTCCAGTAGCAAACTTAAAAGTAAGCTCCTCATTCTGATAATTATTTTTGCCGACATAGATATGATATCCATCACTGCTGATATAATGAAATGGCCTGCTTGTCACTTTCTCCCGCTTTGTATTACCCTTTCTTCTGATGTAGCCGCTCTCGATTAGCTCCTCCTTAATCTGAACCAAATCTTCTTCTCGAAGCGCAATATCAAGCGCTGTGCTAATGGAAGAAAGGTGTTCAATTTCTTCTTTTGTGTCCTCTGTCAACGTTGTCAATGCCTCACAAGTGCGCTTTAGCTTCTGGTACTTATCAAAATACTTTTTGGCGTTTTCTCCTGCGGACAATGTTGGATCAAGCGGTATGGTTATCATTTGGTCATCATAGTAATTTATAGCCTCCAACGACTTAGCGCCAGCCTCCGCCTCATAACCATATGTGTTTAAAAGCTCGCCGTACACTTTGTATTTTTCCCGCTTTTCTGTATCCTGAAGTTGCTTAATCTGCAAATCATATTTCTTGACATTGCGCTCAAGCGCAGTCTGAACAATCCTGCGCAAATCCGCGGAGCGCTGCCGGATACGCGTGATGGTATTTTTTTCGGCATAATAATATTCCAAAAGTTCGGAAATATGTGCAAATTCTCTGCTCTGTTCCTGTGAATAAGAACTCAATTTCGTGGCTGCGTACTCAACCGGTTGATGATTCTCATACACAACATTGTAATAAAATCTTCCCTCCTGCACATCATCTGCCAACCTGCGAAGTACAGCAGTCAGCTTTGAAAACGCATCTTCTTCCAGTTCAGAAGAAGACCAGTCTGCGTCAATTCCTGCCCTGACGCATAATTCGTGCGCAACACAAGGCGATATTCCTGTGAAGCCTGTGTATATCGCTTTAAATACTGGCATACTGCGCAACCTCAAAACTGCTGCAATCTCCTCTGATGTACAGTCCAACAATTCTGCTTTTTCCTGTGTCTTTGGAATAAAGTATGCGCGTCCTGGCAAAACCTCCCGAACAGAGCTAACCATTCCCGAGATATGCTTAATACTGTCAATAATCATATCCTTTTCATCACAGAATATAATATTGCTGTGCTTTCCCATCAATTCTACAATCAGGTACTTCCTGCACAGATCCCCCAGTTCATTTAAATGTTCTAATTCAAATCGCACAATGCGCTCTAGCCCTGGCTGTGTCACAGATACAATCCGTGCATTTTGCAAATGCTTTCTCAAAAGCATACAAAAATTTGGCGCTGTCATCGGACTTGTCTTATTCTTCTCTGTCAGATAAAGCAGCGGCAGCGATGCGTCTGCAGACATCAGCATCCGAACCTGTCCGCAGCTTCCCTTTATCGTCAGAAGCAACTCATCCTTTTCGGGCTGGGCAATTTTATAGATCCGGTTTCCAACCAGTGTGTCTTTCAGTTCACTAACGATTCCTGCAATCGTCACTCCGTCAAATGCCATTGTCCTAACCTATCATCCAGTCATACATTTCCTGATATTTCATTGCGGACATGCCCCAAGAATAATCCACTGCCATACCTCTGTCCACAATCTTGTTCCACTCACGCTTTCTATCATAGTAAACCTGCTCTGCGTAGCGAATTGTATTAAGCATCTCATGCGCGTTATAATTCACAAAACTAAATCCAGTGCCTTTATTTTCATACTCATTATATGGCTCCACAGTATCCTTGAGTCCGCCTGTCTCACGCACAATAGGAACTGTACCATAACGCAATGACATCAACTGGCTAAGTCCACAAGGCTCAAACAGAGACGGCATCAAAAATGCATCACAAGCGGCATAAATTCGATGCGAAAGCTCCTCAGAATAATAGATATGCGCGGAAACCTTGCCGTGATATTTCCAGTCAAAATGGCGGAACATATTTTCATAGCGCTCTTCTCCTGTGCCGAGCACTACCAACTGGATATCATCCTTGCTGCAAAGCTCATCCATAATGTATGCGACAAGATCCATACCCTTCTGATCCGTAAGTCTTGATACAATACCAATCATCATCTTTTTATCATTCTCTTCAAGACCAATCTGTTTTTGCAGCTCCCGCTTATTCTTGATCTTCTCTTTCCTGAAATTGGAAGCATTATAATGATGTACGATAAACTGGTCTGTATCCGGATTGTACTCATTGTAATCAATACCATTTACAATTCCGCGCAAATCATGTGTTCTCGCAGTCAGCAGCCCATTGAGTTTCTCCCCATAGAAATCTGTCTTAATCTCCTCCGCATAAGTCGCACTCACTGTTGTGATTGCATCTGCGTAGGTCAAACCACCCTTTAACAAATTTCCATCTTTAAAGTACCCAAGTTTGTCTGGTGCAAAGTACGAACCATCAAGCCCTGTGATATTCTGAATTGTCTTGATGTCATAAATTCCCTGAAACTTGAGATTGTGAATTGTCATAATGGACTTCATGCCTCTGTAAAATTCACCTTGCGCAAACCGTTCTTTTAAATAAACTGGAATAATCGCTGCCTGCCAGTCATGACAATGTACAATATCAGGCCGGAATCCAACAACCGGCAGGATAGACAATGCTGCCTTTGAGAAAAATACAAACTTTGTAATCTCGCCAACATAGTCATCACTGTACGGTTTAAATCCGCCGAACATTTTCTCATTGTCAATAAAATAATATGTGATACCGTCATATTGCGCCTCAAGCACGCCAACATACTCGCTCTGTCCCATAAAATCCATATAAAAATGTGTCCTGTACTGCATCAGTGATTTCATGTTATCTGACATGCACATGTATTTTGGCAGTATCACTCTCGGGTCAAAATACCGCTTATCATAATACTTTGGAAGGGAACCTACCACATCTGCAAGCCCCCCCGTTTTAATAAATGGTACACCTTCTGAAGCCACAAATAAAATGTTTTTCATACTATCAAATCCCTTTCTACACGAATCCCAGTGTTCGCGAATTATTTAATATAATTATTATACACCAACCACAGCAGGAATGTAAAGGAATTTGTCCCATTATCGCTCTGTATCTAGGCCCTGTAATGAAGTCTGATCTTATCTGCAATCAGGGCGATAAACTCTGAGTTAGTCGGCTTGCCCTTGCCGATATTGATCGTATATCCAAATAAAGAGTCGAGCGTCTCCATTTTTCCTCTGCTCCATGCCACCTCAATTGCGTGTCTGATAGCACGCTCGACACGGCTTGGTGTTGTCTGGTATTTCTTTGCGATTGATGGATAAAGAATCTTGGTGATTGAGTTTAACATCTCAATATCCTCCACCGACATCATAATCGCCTCACGAAGATACTGGTACCCCTTAATATGCGCAGGTACACCGATTTCGTGTATCATATCTGTAACGTCTTTCTCAAGATCATGCACATTCTCCTTTAAGCTTAATTCAGATCTGCTGTCTGTCTTCTTCTGCACCAAACTATTGTCACTGTCTGTAAGCTTTGAACCTGCCGGAACCGTGATCATTATTTGGAATTCCTTATCCTTTGTTAGTAAATCGCTGAGAATTCTGATTATCTTCTCGTTATCCTGCTGTGTCATTACGTTCAACTGTTCCATTAACTTCTCCTCCATTCCAATCATTTGACTACCAAATGCCACCCAAATCACGTCTCCCAATCATAAATAATCATGGTTTAAAGAATTTATAAATGTTACTCCCAATTTACGTATACTTACAAATTCTAGCAGGATTTGGCAATGTCCATTATATAAGAATGTCAATTTATCTTGCAACAGTTACTTTTCGCACTTTTTGCGCTTAATTTACAGCATCTGTCAAAATTTTACATATTCCGTTGAAATCCCGTAAAAATGGCTGTTTTTTCTTGTTGAAAGAGCTGATATTTTTATGATGATTTCCTCGATTTTTTTAATTTTGCGCGATTTTTTTGCGATTACTTTTTTTGACGTGACGGTTCATTTTCCGAATATACTTTTTTCTTGACACCTCTTTTGGATGAATATACACATCTGTTCCCCGTATCCGCTCTCGGACAAACAATGCCTGTTCCTGCAAAAAGCCTAAACGAAAATCGATCATTTGTTTCCCTATCCGTTTCCAAAAATTGCTTTTCCCAGAATCCACTTCCAGTTTATTCCCCCCGATCCCCAACCCTCTACCCCAAGTAATATTTGCACGAAAACAAAAGTTTTTTAAAACTTCCATCGCGATACTGGTCTGCTCCCCCTCATACAGTTCTGTATAGAGAATTGCATAGAAAGTCGCACCAATACTCTCTCCGCCAATCACCGCCTGCTCAACCCGCTCCAAAAATCTTAGAACTTCCGAAGACACGCTGTCTAAATAGACATCTGCTGCCAACACAATCGCCTGTGCCTCCTCCAGATACCTGCATATTTGATTCCAGTCCATACTCTCTGTGATCTTAGCTGTGATCAGCTCTTCCTGCCGGAAATATCCTCGCATACTGTCCACACCAAAATCCTGGTCTGCCGCCGATACAAACCCGCCATCCAGAAACAGAACCACTCCGCACACCTCCTTTAACCACACAAAGAGACTATTTAGATTTCTTTATAGTTTCTTAGCTCATCTATGGTGTTACAAAAGACAATCTTGACGCCTCTTGCCTGAAGAGAAATCCCATCAGATACAGACTGTATCCTTGCTGACTGCTCTTCTTGCGCCGTGATCTGATCCCCGTAAAAGCAACAAATCATGTCAAATTCATTTTTATTCCCACTGTGCACTTGATAGTGTGTCTGCCCATGCCGCACCTCAAGAAGCGGTTCAAAATGCCGCTTGCATTTACTGAGCACACCTTGAATAAAAGGGCTAAATCCACCATACACACAGCGGCTAATAAGCACAAGCTGACGGCAACTCCCAATCAATTTTCCAATATCTTTTTCGACCGTCTCCAAGTTTTCCCCAATGACAATATCCTTCTCCTCAAGCCGCATTCCGAGTGCCTGCCATGACTTTTCCCGCAGGTCATGCACAATCACTTTCATTTCGTATTTCCCTCACTTAAATTTTCATCATAATTTTATCATATATCTTTCGATTTAAAAAGACCTATTCCAAATATAAATTTTTAAAGAAAAGTATTGACATTTCTATCAAAAACGAGTATATTGAATAAGTCAGTTAAAACAATTGTCTAAATTGGGGTCTTAGCTCAGCTGGGAGAGCATCTGCCTTACAAGCAGAGGGTCACAGGTTCGAGCCCTGTAGGCCCCATTTTTTATGCACACAGATACCGCTTTAGTGACTTATTTCCTCTGTATAGGTCTGTGCAATCGAGTAGGGAAGGTAATCTTCCCTACTCGATTTTTACTACGCTTCAACTTTTGGCAAAGCTGCAATATTTTTTGCAAGCTCCTCATCTGTCGGAATATAATCTGACATTTCACCGTCATTAAATTTCTGGTATGCAACCATATCAAAATACCCAGTTCCAGTAAGACCAAACACAATATTTTTCTCTTCCCCTGTCTTTTTGCACTTCAGAGCCTCGTCAATTGCCACTTTGATTGCATGACTGCTCTCAGGTGCCGGCAGAATCCCCTCCACTTTTGCAAAAGTTTGCGCAGCTTTAAACACTTCTGTCTGCTCCACGCTTCGCGCAGAAATAATGCCGTCGTCATACAGTTGCGACACGATTGAACTCATGCCATGATAGCGCAGTCCCCCTGCATGATTTGCAGATGGAATAAATCCGCTTCCCAACGTGTACATCTTTGCCAACGGACAAATTTTTCCTGTGTCACAGTAATCATACGCATAGACGCCTCTGGTAAGACTGGGACACGAAGCCGGTTCCACCGCAATAATGTCATACTTTGCTTCCCCGCGCAGCATCTCTCCTGCAAACGGAGAAATCAATCCGCCCAAGTTGGAACCGCCGCCTGCACACCCTATAATCATATCCGCTTTAATGCCATACTTATCCAGCGCAGACTTTGTCTCAAGGCCAATAATTGTCTGATGCAGTAATACCTGAGATAACACTGATCCCAGCACATAACGATAGCCTTCCTGTGTTGTGGCCGCCTCAACCGCCTCTGAAATCGCACAGCCAAGACTTCCTGTCGTTCCTGGAAACTCCTTGTTAATTTTTCTGCCGACCTCTGTGAGCATTGATGGCGACGGTGTTACTTTTGCCCCATAAGTCCTCATAACTTCCCGCCGGAAAGGCTTTTGTTCGTAGGACACTTTCACCATGTACACCTGGCAGTCTAACTCAAAGTAAGAACACGCCATAGACAGCGCTGTTCCCCACTGACCAGCCCCAGTCTCTGTAGTCACGCCTTTTAACCCTTGCTGTTTTGCATAGTAAGCCTGTGCGATTGCTGAGTTAAGCTTGTGACTTCCCGAGGTATTATTCCCCTCAAATTTATAGTAAATGTGTGCTGGCGTATCTAGTTTCTTCTCAAGACAGTATGCGCGCGTGAGCGGCGACGGACGATACATTCTATAAAAATCTTGAATCTCCTGCGGTATATCAAAATATGGTGTGGTATCATCTAACTCCTGTTTTGCTAACTCCTCACAAAAAATAGGTGCTAGCTCCTCCACAGAAATAGGCTTCATTGTTGCAGGATTCAGTATTGGTGCTGGTTTATTTTTCATATCCGCCCTGACATTATACCACTGCTTTGGCATCTCATTCTCTTCCAAATAAATTTTGTATGGAATCTCACTACTCATATTTTCATCTCACTTTCCTTGATTTAATTTAATGTGTCCTTTTGATTATACGCTTTATCCCTCGGAACTTCAACCATTAAAATTGAGAATTTAGAGTGCCTTGTTACAGTTCAGCTTCAGGACTTTGCACTTACTGCAAAGTCCGTGAAATAACGTAGTGGTCAAGATGCATCAAGCCACCACGAAGTGGTTTTGCATGGCTTGATG
>DEPD01000190.1:15522-28289 GCA_002358575.1 Lachnospiraceae bacterium UBA3401
AGTGGTTTTGCATGGCTTGATGCCTGTAACAGGAAACCAAAGGCTGAACTGTTACAGTGCCTTAATCCGATCAAATTTGTTGTGTAGCTCCGATGCCACCTGCCCAATCATTGTGGCGGACGCAGCGATTTCCTCTGTACTCGCCGCCAAATTGGTTATCCGCTCATTCACATTATCGACAATCCGCATCAGATTATTGGAACTCTTCATCAGTCTCGTTATTGCTGTCACAATCTGGTCCTTATTCTTGCTGCTGTCATCAGCGGCATCCCTACTGACATCACTCAATGTCTTAATCTCCTGTGCTACCACTGCGAATCCTTTTCCAACTTCACCGGCTCTAGCCGCTTCTATTGAGGCATTAAGAGAAAGAAGATTCGTCTTGGCTGCCACCTTTGTAATATTCTCATTGTTCCCTCCAAGCTGCTCCAACAGTTCATGAATCCCTCCGAACGATTTTCTCATGTCATCACAGAAATTCACCACTTCCAACATCGCCATGCTAATGTTGGTACTCTCCTCCGCATTGTTGTTATTGCCATCAATCATCTCATCAATGGAAATATTCAATGTGTTAAATTCATCGTAGGCCTCTGTAACCATCTTCTCAATTGTCGCATTCTTTTTCGCCATCTCCTCATTCTTTGCCTCCACTTCATAGGAGATTTCCTGAATGCGCTCCTTTTCTTTCTCCGCAACATTTTTAATGTAATGGACACAGCTATTCCTATCATTGCACCCGTTATGAATTGCTGTTGCCATCTCAACACAAGTATCATAGCCACAAGCACTACAGTTTATATGCTGTTGTACTTTACTCTTCTTATTCATATCAGCAAAAATCGCATCCAATTCTGATGCATTTGGTATCTGTATCTTATTCCCACTTGACTTATCTGTGTATTCACGTATAAAATCTCTAATGTCAAGCCGTGCAAACTGCTTGTTAAGATTCCTTAGCCTTTGTACTGGCGTTGCTCTTGTTGCCCATGCACTGCTTCTTCGATTGGACTTGCTCGCCTCCTTAATTGCCTGAAGTTCATAAAGAATGTCGTCCGTCTTTGCCTTCTCCGCCTCTATTCCTGTGCCATAGATACAGCCTTTTGCACAGTTTAGCGCATCGACCATAAACGGAAGCCGTTTTCCTTCGAGCACTCTATTTTTGTAGTCTTCCAAAAATTCATAGGCATGTTTTTCCCCTTCAATCTGGCGAATAAATACCTCCTCACCGCAAAACCAATACACATTTTCTTTCAGTCCGCCAGGCATAGGATAAATCGAACCTAATCCATACTCAATTTCATTTGGCGCAGGCTCCGCTTTGATATTATGTTTTCTTGCATATCGGATTAAATGATCAAACGTTACATTGTAACTTACATACCCCTTATTCTTGGGATCATTAATCTCATCTTTCTTGGCGATGCATGGGCTGATAAATGCTAATTTGTCCGTAATATTTAGATATTTTTTTGCATAGATTGCAGCACACATAAGCGGACTCTGCACTGGAATAAGTTTTGATATTAACTCTGGTATGTAATGTTCTATATAGTTCACAATCGCTGGACAAGGCTGAGAAATCCCCCCTGTAAAATTATATTCTGAAATATACTTAATATATCCCCATGTTGTGATATCTGCGCCAAAACTGACACTAATAATACGGTTTACACCCATCTTTTTCAAACCGCCAAGGATCTTTTTATATTCATTGGGATAATTGGCTGCAAATGCAGGCGCCCATAGAACAGATATTCGCTCCCCTCTTGCAAGCGCTGCAAAAAATTCTTCCGTATCATCCACAAATTCTCTTGCATTGTGTTCACACGCGTCAAAACAAGCACCACACGCAATACACTTGTCGCCATCTACCTCTATTCTTGGAATTCCCTCTTTCGTCTTTACTGCCCTGTTCGCAACAATGACCGGACAGACTGAAATACATTTATTACAGCCAATGCATTTGTCATTTGTAAAGATTAACCCCTTCTGATTTTTGTACATAATGTACGTGCCCCCTTCTCATATTTTGTATATTATATAATTGCTTTGTTTTTATATAATTATTAGATCCCTTTTATCTTACAGCTTATTCTTTATTTTACCACAAAGTTTTTATGGAGTATATAATATTACCTGTTTTCTGTGTGAAAAAATCACTTTCTTTATCATATTGACATATGGAATAATTATTTATTTTAAATTGCTTTAAAACTATGCTTTTTATGTAAATAATTTAAATTTATACTGCACTCTTTTGTACATTTATTCTTCTACTTTTACAAAATTTCTATATTAAGTGTATCACAATTTTTTTCTTCTACTATTTCCTGTATATTTTGGCTAAATTTAACTTGATTTTAGGTGCTTTTTAGTTATGTCTCAACAGATAATATTTTGTCCGTAGTAAATTCATACAACAATTAACTAAATTAAGTTATATTTTAACCATTGTTTCTTCTTAATTTTTAATGTATTTTAATCTCAGGTGTAATAATATAATAGATTACCAGTTGTTTTGGCGCCGGCACTGAAAATCAATACCGATTACCCTAAATACATATTTTATATAAATGGAGGTTTTACATGAGAAAAAATTACAAGAAAATTTTATCCCTTGCAGCAAGTACTGCCGCTTTTGTTTCTATGACTTTTGCTTCCGTTTTTGCTTTTTCTGGTCAAAAGGCACATGCTGCTGCAATAACATCTTATCAGCAAACAACTGCCTTTGAGACCACTGCTAGTTCAGAATCAAATTCAAAATCTGGTAATCGTTATGAATTTGAATATGCAAATCGCTATGAACAAAACGGGCAAAACCGAATTGAAAACTCTAAGTTTCCCGGCTATTCTGGCAGTGGTTACCTGTATCTTGAATCAGGATGGGGCGAAGTATCCTTCTCTGTTTCCAATTCCGGCAATTACAAAGTTACCATTGTAACAAATGCCGATTCTTATAAGGAAAACTTTTTATATCTTGATGATAATAGTGTAGGTACACTTCATACCAGCGGAAACAAGTGGGAAGCATTTACGCAGACTGTCTATCTTACAGCCGGAGAACATAAATATGGTGTATCAACAGATTGGGGATATACAGCACTTGATTATGTTATCGTAGAACCAGAAAGTATTTCTTCTGCAAACGGCATGTATGTGCGTAACGGCAAACTTTATGATGCAGATGGAAATGAGTTTTTAATGCGCGGCATCAATGTAGCACATGCATGGTACCCTAATGAAACGCAAACCTCTATTAATGCTATTGCAGATCGCGGTGCAAACTGTGTGCGTGTAGTGCTGGCAGACGGAACACAATGGAATAAAACACAGCGTTCAGAAGTGGAAAATATCATTTCATGGTGTGAGTCAAGAGGCTTGATCTGTATTCTGGAAGTACATGACCATACAGGTTATGACGATGTAAGCCGCCTAAACAACGCTGTAAATTATTGGCTTGAAATCAAAGACTTGATGAATGCACATAAAAAATATGTTATATTAAATATTGCAAATGAATGGCTGGGAACATGGAATAATGCATCTACGTGGACAAGTGCTTACCAATCAGCCATTCGTACCCTAAGAGATGCTGGCATTGAAAATGTAATTATGATCGACACCTCCGGCTATGGTCAGGAAACGTCAACCTGCATCAACAATAGCCAAAGCGTAGTATCCGCAGACAACACAGGAAATACGATGATATCTATTCATATGTACTCCGTTGCCGGAAAGGATGCTGCAACCGTAAAAAACAATATTGACTCTATGCTTTCAACTGGCGTTTGCTTTTGCATCGGTGAATTCGGCAACTGGCAAAATGGTGCAGATGTAGACGAAACAACAATTATGCAGCAATGCACTGACAAAAGTATTGGTTATATTGCATGGTCGTGGTATGGAAATAGCGGTATCGATCTTTCCTTGGATATCGCAAATGACTGGCAGGGAAGCAGCCTTACCGAATGGGGAAATTACGTCTTTTATGCAAATGGCATTGGCATAAAAGACACCTCACGTCTCGCATATTGAATCGAGTAGGGAAGTCCCATCTTCCCTACTCGCCGCGCGACACATTCGCCGCCTTAGCGGCACATTTCCTCTGCACAGGTCTGTGCACAAATAAACCCGACTGATTTTCAGTCGGGTTTATGCTACATTCTCTCTGGCGCCGAAAATCCAAGCAAATCAATAGAAGTTTCAAGCACATCACGTGTGAGTATAAGAAGCGCGATCCATCCTGCCTTCCTATCTGCATCTTCCTCCCCAATAATCTTAGTCTCATGATAAAAATGATTAAACGCGTTTGCAAGGTCATAAATGTAAGCACAAAGCTTATGAGGCGCATATTCTTCAGCCGCGATCTCAACACTTGCATTGAACTTTGCAAGCTCTATCATTAACTGTTTCTCACTATTGTTCACAGGTGGCTTAATATCAGAATATACTGCTTGCAGATTACCGCCATTTTCTATATATTTTGCAAGAATAGATTTGATACGTACAATTGTGTAGAGAATATAAGGACCTGTATCCCCCTCTGATGAAGTAAAGCGGTCAATATCAAAAATATAGTCCTTGCTTGCCTGGTTGGACAAATCGCCATATTTTAATGCAGCAAGCGCAACAGTCTCCGCAGTTTGCTTTGCTTCCTCATCCTCTATATTGCGATTCTCCGTAATCTTCTTGAGCATCTCCTCATGAATTTCCTGAATCAGACTTTCAAGACGCATCACGCCACCATCGCGTGTCTTAAACGGTTTCCCATCTTTACCGTTCATCGTTCCAAAACCGATAAATGTCAACTCAGTCTCAGGCTTTACAAGTTTTGTCTTCCTTGCACAGCGAAATACCTGCTCAAAGTAAAGCTCTTGACGCTTATCTGTCATGTAAATAATCTTATCTGGCTTATTTTGTTCCATGCGCATCATAATCGTCGCTAGATCTGTTGTGTTGTACAGCGCTGCACCGTCCGATTTTAATATCATACATGGCGGTATCTCTTTGGTGTCTGTGTCCTCTTTTACATCAACCACAAGAGCACCTTCACTCAGATATGCATAGCCTTCTTCTTTCATGAAATCCACCATTCCTGGTATCAGGTCATGTACAGCAGATTCCCCATTCCACAAGTCAAACTCCACATTTAGCCGTTTATAATTTTTCTTTAAATCGGTGACGGAAACAGCGATAATATGGTTCCAGAGTGCACGGTATCCCTTTACACCACTTTGCAGTTTAAAGGTACAATTCATGGCCTCTGCCTTGTATGCCTCATCTTCTTTAGATCGCTTGCTTGCAAAAGGATAAAGCTCCTCAAGTTCCGAAAGGGTAAAGGGCGGTTCTTCTGGATACGCTCCTGTATAAGTTTCATCAAAATATACAAGCTCTGGCTTCCTAATTTTAAGTTCATTTATAACCAACCCCATCTGCAATCCCCAATCGCCCAGATGTACATCACCAATTACGTTATGTCCTATATATTTTGTAATACGCTTCACACTCTCTCCTATGATGGCAGAGCGTAGATGTCCTATGTGTAATGGTTTTGCAATATTGGGTCCACCATAATCTATAATGATTGTCGCAGGTGTGTTGGTCTCTTCCAAACCATACTTTTTGTCAGCGCGCATATCTTTAATGTAGTTTCCCACAAATTCTTTTTTTAGAGTCAGGTTTAAAAATCCAGGCGCAACTGCCTCTGCCTTCTCAAACACTGTACTGTCAGAAAGTTTTGCCGCAACATCATTCGCAATCATAATCGGCGCTTTTTTGTACTGTTTTGCGCCTGCCATTGCGCCATTGCACTGATATTCACACAGGTCAGGGCGGTTTGATAGCGTTACCCTCCCAAGAGCACGCGCATATCCCGCCTGCTCAAATGCCTGCATCATTTCATCACAAATCAAATCTAATATTTTTTTCATTGTTACCTCCATATATTCCTCGCTACTTTTGCGAGTACACACACCCACAATAATTTTGCCGATACAAATTATATTCTGCCGATAATTCAATTGATCGCTTGTAACCATTTTTCTTCTTAAAATCAGACGCAAGCCACGGTATTTGATACTGTTCTGACAAGCGCTCACCAATCTCATTTAGTTTTGCGGCATTCTTTAATGGACTGATCGTGAGTGTAGTTGTAAAATAATCCTGCTCTAACTTTTTGGCAAGCTCCGCTGTTTTTCTCAACCGCAGCGCATAGCAGGCAAAACAGCGCTCGCCACCCTCAGGACACTGTTCCAAGCCCTTTGCAGCCGCATAAAAAACATCCGGCTCATAATCTCCTTCTATCACGGAAATTGAATATCCACTATCAGGCAATTGATTGTAGGCGTCAATCAGACGTTTTTGCTCTGCTACACGCTTTCGGTATTCTACATCTATCGAAATATTCGGATTATAATAAAATACTGTAATCTCAAAATACTGTCTCAGATATTCAAGCACATAGCTGCTGCACGGTGCACAACAACTGTGCAGCAACAGACGCGGAACCGTTGTGAGCTGTGTCAACAGTACATCCAACTCACGTTGAAAATTTCTTGTATTTGTTGTTTTTGATGTCAACATATCGTCTCACTTTTTATTGTTTATTTATAACAGCCCAGCCTTTGGCTTCCTGTTACAAGCACCAAGTCATGCAAAGTGCTTCGCGATGTCAAAACCATGTACCATGACTTAATGCAGCTCATTTTCATAATTCTGCAATATTTATTAATGTCAACGGATTGTTATTCTTATTTTCCAAACTTGTGGCGAGCGCCTTTGCCGTATCTAGTGCTGTAATGCAATTCACACCCGTCTCAATGGAAGTCCGTCGAATCAGGAATCCATCTCTCGACTTGTCACGTCCCTGCGTCGGCGTATCAATTACAAGGTCAATCTTATGTCCTAAAATCAAGTCCATAACAGTCGGTGACTCCTGCTGAATTTTATTGACTTTTTTTGCTTTGACGCCCGCGTCATTCAGCGCCTTTGCTGTGCTGCGTGTCGCATAGATAGTATACCCTAATTTTTCAAAACGCCTTCCAATCTCAATTGCCTCTCCCTTGTCTGCATCCTTCACTGTAATAATCATTCGCTTATGTCTCGGCAAGTCTATCCCAGCCCCCAGAAATGCTTTATACAGTGCTTCGTTAAAAGTTTTCGCAATTCCCAAGCACTCTCCGGTTGATTTCATTTCTGGTCCAAGGCTAATTTCTGCCCCTCGGATTTTTTCAAAAGAAAATACTGGCATTTTAATCGCGACATAAGCTGCTTCCTTTTGTAGCCCTGGCTCATAGCCAAGCTCTCGAATCGTCTTTCCAATAATCACTTCTGTCGCAAGGTCCACTATTGGAATCCCTGTCACCTTACTAATATAGGGAACTGTTCTTGAAGAGCGGGGATTGACCTCAATCACAAACACTTCTTCCCCGACTGCAATAAACTGAATATTAATCAGTCCCTTGACGTGCAATGCTTTTGCAAGCCGCCTTGTGTACTCTGCAATGGTCTCTTTGACCTTTGTTGATATTGTATGTGCCGGATAGACAGAAATCGAGTCGCCAGAATGAACGCCTGTTCGTTCAATATGTTCCATAATCCCTGGAATTAAAATATCTGTGCCATCACACACCGCATCCACTTCAAGTTCTTTGCCCTGTAGATACTTATCGACAAGAATTGGGTGATCCTGCGCAATGCGATTGATTATTTCCATAAACTCCTCAATCTCCTCGTCAGAAATCGCAATCTGCATTCCTTGTCCGCCAAGCACATACGAAGGTCTGACAAGCACTGGATATCCCAAACGATTTGCAACCGCTTTTGCCTCCTCTGCCGTGTAGACTGTACCACCTGCCGCACGCGGAATCTGTGTCTTTTCAAGAATCTTGTCAAAAAGTTCTCTGTCCTCCGCCGCATCGACATCTTCTGCTTTGGTTCCCAGAATTGGCACACCCATTTTCATCAAACTCTCTGTAAGCTTAATTGCTGTCTGACCGCCAAATTGCACTACTGCGCCATCAGGCTTCTCAATATTGACAATATTTTCTACATCCTCCGGCGTGAGTGGCTCAAAATAGAGCTTATCGGCAATGTCAAAATCTGTGCTGACCGTCTCAGGATTGTTGTTGACAATAATTGTCTCATACCCTGCCTTGGAGAATGCCCATGTCGCATGAACCGAACAATAGTCAAACTCAATTCCCTGTCCAATGCGAATTGGTCCTGAGCCAAGCACAAGCACTTTTTTGGGCGGGTTTGTCTCCACTGCCTCATTTTCACCGTCATAGCACGAATAATAATACGGCGTGCTCGCCTCAAACTCTGCCGCACAAGTGTCTACCATCTTAAAGGAAGCGGTCACATGATTTCCGTAGCGCATCTGTTTCACTGCGGACTCCTCAATACCGACCAGCCGCGCAATCACACTGTCAGGAAATTCTAACCGCTTTGCTTTTTTTAACAGTTCTAATGTAAGGGGCTGTGTTTCTAGCGCGTGCTCCATCTCCACCAACACTGCAATCTTATCAATAAACCATCGATCAATCCGCGTGATCTCATAGATTGTATCGTAGTCTATCCCTTTTCTGAGGGCTTCCGCAATAACATAGATGCGCTGGTCATCCACCTTCTGCATACGCCGCAGCAATGCCTCTCTGTCAAGCTCCGAGAAATCATAGCTTCTAAGACAATCCACATGCTGTTCAAGGGAACGAATTGCCTTCATTAACGCCCCCTCAAAGTTTGTACAGATGCTCATAACCTCACCTGTCGCCTTCATCTGCGTCGTAAGTGTTCGCTTTGCTGTGATAAACTTGTCAAAGGGAAGCCGTGGCATCTTTACAACACAGTAATCCAGCGTCGGTTCAAAGCTTGCATAGGTTTTGCCAGTAATGGCATTTTTAATCTCATCCAGCGTGTAGCCTAGCGCAATCTTTGCCGCAACCTTTGCAATCGGATAACCTGTCGCCTTGGAAGCCAGCGCAGAAGAACGGCTCACACGAGGATTAACCTCAATCACACAGTACTCAAAACTTGTCGGATGAAGTGCAAACTGCACATTACATCCTCCTGTAATATTTAATTCTGAAATAATATTGAGCGCGGAGGTGCGAAGCATCTGATATTCTTTGTCACTCAAAGTCTGCGAAGGTGCCACGACAATACTATCACCAGTGTGAACACCAACCGGATCAATATTTTCCATATTACATACAGTAATGCAGTTTCCGGCGCTGTCGCGCATCACCTCGTACTCAATTTCCTTCCAGCCCGCAATACAACGCTCCACGAGAACTTGCCCCACACGGGAAAGCCGCAGACCATTTTCAAGGATTTCTTCCAATTCAAGTTGATTGTGTGCAATGCCACCGCCGCTGCCACCAAGCGTATACGCTGGGCGAAGCACTACTGGATAACCAATTGTGTTGGTGAACGCTACGCCATCTTCGACATTCTCAACAACAAGGGACGCCGCGCAAGGCTCCCCAATCTTTTCCATAGTATCCTTAAACGCCTGTCTATCCTCCGCTTTTCTGATGGTGGCGGCTGTCGTGCCAAGCAATTTTACGTGATGAGAAGCCAGAAATCCACTCTCCTCAAGCTCCATGCCAAGGTTTAACCCTGCCTGTCCGCCAAGCGTTGGCAAAATCGAATCTGGTTTTTCTTTTTCAATAATTTGCTCCAAAACCTTTGTTGTCAGAGGTTCAATATAGACCTTGTCCGCAATATCCCTGTCGGTCATAATCGTCGCTGGGTTAGAATTTACAAGTACTACTTCAATTCCTTCTTCTTTGAGCGAGCGACACGCCTGTGTACCTGCATAGTCAAATTCCGCAGCCTGTCCAATCACAATTGGTCCTGAACCAATCACCATTACCTTTTTTACATTTGGATTCTTAGGCATTATCTTGTCACCTCCATCATATCAATAAACCGATCAAACAGATAGCCAGAGTCTTGCGGACCGCAGCATGCCTCTGGATGGAACTGAACAGTAAAAATATTTTTTCCTGTATAAGATAACCCCTCATTTGTACCATCATTGACGTTGATAAAAGCGGGCGTTGCTATCTTGGGGTCCAGTTTGTCCATATCCACCACATAACCATGATTCTGTGAGGAAATATATACTCTGCCAGTAGCGAGATCCTTTACTGGGTGATTGCCACCTCTATGCCCATACTTCATTTTATACGTATCTGCCCCTGTAGCAAGCGCCATCAACTGATGTCCCAGACAGATAGCAAAAATTGGAATGTTTGTATGATACAACTTTTTGATTTCCGCTATAATAGAAGTGCATTCCTTTGGATCGCCAGGACCATTAGAAAGCATAATGCCATTGGGATTTGCTGCAATAATTTCTGCGGCTGGTGTCGTTGCCGGATAAACAGTGACATCACATCCTCTTGTTTTCAAAGAATAGGCAATATTGTCTTTCATGCCCAAATCAAGAAGTGCAACTTTTTTGCCTGCGCCATTTAACTTTCTGACAAGAGATGGTTTCTTCTCTCTTTTTCCAGCTTTGTAATCTTCTGGCACAAACTTCGCGCTTCCAGAGAGCGCACCATTTTCTGACAAATCTTGAGTCCCCCGCAGTTCATATTTTTCTTTACAGGTAACTTTTTCAACGACTTTACCCGTTGTGTAGGCTTTTAATCTTGATACAATTTCATCTTGTTTGTATTGCTCATTGGTCGTTATCATACCGTTCATAGTACCCTTTTCACGCAAGATCTTTGTGAGTGCTCTTGTGTCAATCCCTGCAATGCCTGGCACATTATTTTCTTCTAAAAATTGTTGAATGGAAAAGTCTGCTCTGAAATTGCTGAAATTTCTAGATAATTCTCTGACAATGAATCCGTCAGGCCAAGGTTTCTTTGACTCCATATCATCCATACAGATGCCATAGTTTCCTATCAATGGATAGGTCATACATACTGCCTGTCCCGCATAAGATGGATCAGTGAGCACTTCAAGATACCCAGCCATCGAAGTATTAAAAACAATTTCACTGACTACTTCTCTGTCAGCACCGATATGAATCCCTTCAAATACAGTACCGTCTTCCAAAATTAAAAATGCCTTCATCTTATCACCTGTACTTTCTTTTAAATAATCGGTTTATTATATCACAAGAAATTATGGCATTCAAGAATTTCTGAAAATTAATACTTACAACAAGGCTGAATTGTAACTTTCCTTTCTGTATCCGTGTGTAATCAATCAGGAAAGAAAAGGACTGTATTCCACAGTCCTTTTTGATATAAAATCTACTTTTATCGAACTCTTACTTGATATTTTACAACCATAACTTTCTCATTATCTGCCTGTCCGTTGAGTGTCACTCTAAACTGTAAAGAATACGTCTTACCTTTTACTGCTTCCCCTGTGCTTTGCAGAGTTAATCTACCTTCCGAAAAACGATAGGAAAATGCATTGGTATTGTTTATCAATTCTACATTTGTTATGATTGGATTCGGTGCTCCATTCAATGACGCTTTCATATGCACTTTAACACTATTGTATGCACCACTGAAAAATACTGCACTCTTTGGCGCTGCCATAATCTTGACCTTACTCTGTTTTAGTTTGAGTTTCATCATTGGCGATGTAATCTGTATGATTTTTCCCTGTGCATTTCTAAGTGTTATCTTTAATGCGACACTGTAATTGTATTTTGTTATCAATGCCTCATCTTCTTTTGCATAGATATACACTTTGTCCTTGTCATATACTGTACGGAACAAATGTGCAGCGCGTCCTGTCAGACTGATATCAACTATCGCTCCGTTAACGGATTTGAGTGAGGGTGTTGCTGTCACAAAACTTCCGTCTCGATTCATCAAATCAATACTGCCTTTCATAGAAACCTTTACTGCCTTCTACGCTGTGACATCAACAATTTTCACTGTTAACGGCGCAGTCACAGTACAATCCTCATTTGCTTTCACATGGACAATAAAACGATAAGAACCGTTTGTTGTATCTGTGCTATTTAGCTTTGCAATTACCTTGTTTTCAATTGTCTCAAAAGAAATAACATTGCTGTCGAGCAGCACTTGTGCCTTTGCATTGCTCGCAGTAACACTGATTTCCTGTGGGGCAAAGCTAAATGCATCCTTCCACATAACAGTAGTCGCTGCTGCATCCTGTGCATATCCCTCCTGCGCAGTTTGAGTTAATCCTGACAGAGCAGTTGTCATTACGGCTGTCATACTGTTTATAATACTTTCCTTGCCATTGTAAATGTCTTTATTTTTGTTTAACCGCAAAGTATTACTTTCCAATTTTACATATGGTTTACCCATATTTACTTTTACTGTACATGACAGCACAACATCTTTCGTCCAATTTTCACTCTTTAATATAATTTTCTCTTTAAAGGTCGCCGCTTTTGACAAATCTTTCGCTGTAAGAATAATTTCATTTCCTTCTTTGACAAGACTGCATCGCTCTGTGTTTTCCAACGCTGCACTGACAGATTCCAAATCAAGTGTTGCTTTATTATCCAATACTGTAATACGTGAATCGACAATTCCAGCATTCGGATAAAGTGTCATTGTCTTGCCACTTAACGATAATTTTAATGCTTTATTCTCAATGCCAACAGTATAGCGCATTGAAAATGTTTTATACCCTGCAAGTGTAATCTGCAATTCGCCCTTTTTATTACAGTTCGTTGTAATTTCTTCTTTTGCTACAATATAATAATTCCCATCTAGTACACTGTTTTTTTAATCCTCATATACCAAGCACTCGCT
>DEPD01000190.1:28637-45623 GCA_002358575.1 Lachnospiraceae bacterium UBA3401
ATTAAAAAAACGGTGTACTAGAATTACTACTCTTTGCCGTAAGTTTTGTTGCATTTGTCATGGTTGCTTGTATTGTACTATCAACCGTTCCAAGTGTATCCTTGGCATAATAAGAAAATACATTCTTTTCCGTGTCATTTTCCCCAACCGTAAAATTATCTATGGAAAGAACAGAAATCTCTGCATTCTCACCATCCACAACAGTAACGGTATACTGTGCCTTATACACCTTGCCACCCAATGTAATCTGTGCCTTAATATTTGCTTTGCCTTCTCCATTTGCGGACAATATTACTCCTGACGCATCCTTTTTTACATCTGCAACTGCTTCTTTCGTACTACTCCACTGTATATCATTCAAATACGGTGCAACAAGAGTATTGTCTACAACTCTTTGATTGGCATCACGGAATTGTACATACAATATCGCTTTTGTATCCTTGCGCATGGAGAATCCTTTTTCTGTCCCATTGCTTTGATTTTCTACTGCAATCGTAGGATTGGTATTGATTATCTCGTGAATCTTTTGCACACCACGTCCCTGTTTTCCTTTTCCATCGCTGTAGATATACTGCTGGCTTGTTTGGCGCACATCATCTACACCGCCGTTATTTCCCTCAAAAACAAAAAACAGGTTTCCCTTCATTGTAAAGGTATTGGCCTGTCCGTTATTTGTGACCTCCCTGCTGCTATCCCAACTAGGTTACAGAGATGGTGGATATTTCTCCCGTTCACTATATGCATCTGGAAAGTGAACATCGTATGCCCTCAATCAAGGTGCTTTTTAAATTGTGTGATATTCTGAATCTATCTTTGGACAACCTTATGTTCCTGTCTGCAAATGACAACCCGCTGATACAGGAAATCAACAACTATGCACATAAGTGTACCGGCCGGCAACTGCAAGTTATCCTTGCAGCAATGCAAGTCATGGTAGCACAGAATGCTGCTGATATCCAAACCATCGAATCATAAAGAGTCTATACTGCTTTAACAGCAATCTTGTACTCCATGGATCTCAAAAAAATAAGGTGTAAAGTCTTTTTGACTTTACACCTTATTTCACTTTATTTTCCTAATGTCTCTTCCTGAAGTCGATCAAACTCTGCCATGCATTCCTCCACCGTCGCACCGTTCAGCAGTTTTCGAACTACAATACAGGTATTTCCCCACTGCTCTAATTTCATGTTTACATTAGAACCCAATACAAAGACATTTTCATTAATTCTATCATTTAATGGTTTTAATGCTGGAATGCAATCCACCGAGACATTTTTAGAAGGAGAAATCACCTTGTTGGTCTCCGCATACACTTGTAATGCTTCATCAGAAACCATAATATCCAGCGTCTTCATCGCATCCTCAGCGTGCGCCGCATTCACCCCAACTCCAATGCCTGTCATTGGCATTACTGGCATCTGCCCGCGGCTGCTCGGAAATCCGATAACCAACATATTAAAGTGTGGATTTCCATAAGCGGTTTCACTGTTTGCCGCACTCCAATATGCCATGACAATCGGCGTCTTTCCTGCCAGAAAATCTGCCCCTTCCCCTTCAATCGCCTCACTCACATACGCTTTTTTTGCATCGATATATCCGCAATCAATCATTTCCTGAAGAAATTCAAAACCAGGACGCATATAATCACTGTACTTTTTCTCCCCGCTATTGAGCGCAGCAATCTCTGCCTCAGTATTGCCACCATTGTACAAATCTGCAAAACCCTGCGCAAGGACAAATGTCTCAAGCCACCAACGATTTGCACCGACTGGTGTCTCAATTCCATTCTCTTTAAACACTCGACAACATTCCAAGAAATCCTCTGGTGTCTCAGGCAGTTCTAACTGATACTTGTCAAACAGGTCTTTATTGATGAACAAGCCATATGCGACAACTTCCTGTGGAATCGCTACCAACTTGCCATTCACTACATTTGCGGTCTTTACCACATCACGCAGATTTTTTGCGCTGTCAAGCATGGATAAATCCATTAACTTGCCCTCCTCTGCCAGTATCTGAACAGTATCAGGATTGAGCAGATATAAGTCATCCATATCATTGCGCGCCCGTTCAAGCGTTATCTCATCGTAAGTCTTATCTTGATAATCCTCTGCGGTATATGTGATATAGTCCACTGTCACCCCCAGTTTTTCTTCCGCCATAATGACTGTTCTCTCCGACGCTCTTCTCGCCACATTATCCACATCTGGCATAGACTTCTCCATTGGACTAAACAGTGTCACAACCCGCTCGCTTTCCTTCTCAAATGTCATTACACTGTCATCTGCTTTTTTCTGTTCACCACAGGCTGTCAGCATCAGCGCAGTCATTCCCACAAGACAAAGCATTGTCAAATTTTTATTCATATTCTATTCCTTCCTAATTACATATTGATGAATCACCTTCTTTAGCAGAATTACATCAATTGGTTTTGCCAGATGTACATTCATGCCTGCATCTAACGCTTCTTTCTCATCCTCCGCAAAGGCATTTGCTGTCATGGCGATAATCGGTATCTTCTTTGCGTCCTCACGTGGCAATGCCCTAATTGCCCTTGTGGCATCATATCCATTCATAATTGGCATTTGAACGTCCATTAAAATTGCATCAAATGTATCTCTCGCTGCCTGTTCAAACCGTTGCACCGCCAGCTTTCCATTCTCGACAATCTCACAGTTTGCCCCTTCCATCTCCAAAATTTCCTTCAAAATCTCCGCATTGATTTCATTGTCTTCCGCCGCAAGAAAATGCAGCCCTTCCAGACTGTCACTGTTCACAAACTCTATGAAACGTCCTTCCTTATGTTCTGCCTGAAACTCCAATATCTTTTCCTGAAAAGCACATACAAAAAACGGTTTTGCGAGTATTTTTGTATTGTCGATTGCAAGCGCTTCCTCCAATCCTTCCGCGTCACACTCTGCAAGAAATAAAATCGGCGCTTCTTTTGGGGTGCAATTGCGTATCTCTCTCACAAGCTCAATACCTTCTGCATCCACAATATTCCAGTCAATCAAAAGCAATTGATATACAAATTTTTCTGCACTGCTTTCTTGTAATATTTTTAATGCTATCTCCATGTTGGGAACCGTGTCCGCGACAACTCCAGTATCTTTCATCAGCATATGAATGTTCTCACAGATTACCTCATCATTGTCCACTGTCAGAATTTTGGAAATACCATTTTCTTCCCAGAATCGTTTATTAGTCTGTCGCTCGGGTATGCGCAGTTCCAATTCCACTCGAAAAAGCGTTCCTTTATTCACCTCACTCGACACATCAATCGTTCCGCCCATCAGCCCCACAATATTTTTTGTAATTGCCATGCCAAGTCCAGTTCCCTGCACCTTATTCGTTGTGCTGTTCTCCGCCCTGGTAAACGCATCAAATAAAATTTTCAGATATTCTGGTGTCATTCCATAACCATTATCCTGCACTTCTATTCGGATATGTTCATATTGTGGTGAACGCTGTTTCATCCCAATCATGCGAAACCAGATATTTCCGCCCTCCTGTGTATATTTCACAGCATTGGAAAGCAGATTAATTAAAATCTGATTGATTCTTGTCTCATCTCCAATTAGATATTCATGTTCTATTCCAGTTACTTCCACATGAAACTTTTGTTTTTTGGCAGTTACCATCGGACGGATAATCGCATCTACAGAAGACACTAGATCATTGAGCGTAAACTCTTCCACTGAGAGAACTACCTTTCCACTCTCAATCTTTGAGACATCGAGAATGTCATTAATCAGACTAAGCAAATGCTGTCCAGAAGCCATAATCTTCTTTGTATATTCTCTCACCCTCTCTGGATTTTCCGCGTCCTTTGCAAGCAAAGTCGTAAACCCAATCACCGCGTTCATTGGCGTGCGGATATCATGTGACATATTCGAGAGAAACATTGTCTTGGACTTACTTGCAACCTGCGCCGCCTGCAATGCTTCTGCAAGCTGCCTGTTATGTATCTCCCGTTCATTTTCTCGCTCCTTTCTGATTTTATCCTGTTGCCTATAATTCAGATAGTACAGCAAACAGCACAGAAAAAATGCGACCAGCATCACCAAAACCACGATCAAAATATGTTGATTTACCGTTTTTCCTTCCTGCTGAATTGCATTGACTGGCACATAACCAATCAGATAAAGAGAACCATTATTTACAGACCACATATAGATTAGAGACTGTTTTCCGCGAATATCATGATGAAACATAATATTTTTCCCATTCTTTACACTTTGATAAACTTGTGTTTGGAGTTCTTCCTCATTGATATCATTTGCCCGGAAAAAATCTTCCAGATTCAGATGTCCTGCACTGCGTTCACCCATTCCCTTGGGTTTTAATACAAGTCGTTCGCTCTCCGCATCCATTATATAGAGCATTGCTCGTTTGTTATAAAATCCGTTTGGTAACGATTTATCAAGAGAATCGTAAATATATTCAACATAAAGAGAAGCAATCTCCTCCTCATCTCGTATGATCGGACATTTCATAGTGTATGCCCATGTTCCCATATAGTTTGTATAAGACCTAGAAACTGCCAGTCCATCCACCATTTTTCCCCCGGAAAAATCCAGATCCGCTTCAGAAAACAGTTCTCCTGTATTGGATATACCCTCGGTCTCCCCCGCACATATCAGAGATATTTTCACCATTGTCTGACTTTTTTGATAAGTACAGATATATTCCCTAGGATTTTCTGACTGCGCAATTTCTTGTGCCATCAGCCGCTGATACTCTGCTTCTTTATTCAAGACAGCTTCAATTGTACACTCAATCAAATCCAGACTTTCGCTTAAATTTTGAATTGCAGATGCTGACATCTCTACAGAAATCTTGCGCGATACGGAAAACACAACTGCTCCCAAAATACAAAATACCACAATAATTGAAAAGAGCAATGAAAAACTGCCATTCACTTTGCTTTTGTCCCGTTCCTTTTTCATACGTTATCTCCGTTCCACATCAATGAAGGCCAACAAAATTCCTTATATGGTATTATACGCGCATCTCCATAACGGGTCAACAAAAAAGCGACACATCCACTATCTCACCCTCACTCCAAAACAGGATTTTATCGTCTTTTTGCATCTCTTTTTGAAATCCTGTAAAAAATTTTCCACTGCTGTCTGTCTGTACTTTTGTAGCTTTGTACAATTTTGCTTTTCCTCTATGAAATACTTGTTGCATACTTGTCTTTATGCGGTAAGTGTGCATTCCCTGTTCGGTCTGCCCTACAAGGGTGACGAGCTCCATTTTGTCTTCGCAAAGAACAAATATTCTCCCATCAACACTTCCGTCGATCCCCCAAATTGAAATACAATCACTTCCCACAATTGTTGTCTCTAGCAACTTATATTTTGTATTGTCCGTCGGACATAAAATATAGAACTCTTTTTTCGGACAGCTCCCGCGCAGTATGGTCATATTTTCTTGAAAAGGATAAATTTCTGAAGGCGGAAGCCATATAGTATACATTTGCGGAGTAGTGCCCAATGTCAACTCTATCTGTATTCGCACTTCTTGATAAAATTTCCCCGAAATTATAATGTCCATCTTACAAATATTTTCCTGTGCCAAAATCACTGCACAGTCCCTATCTTTCCAGACCATTTTGCTTTGAGGAATTGTCTGTAACTGCAATCCCCGATATCTTACTTGTCGCTCTGTCACAGCATCGACAAACATCAGCACTGCTGCCGCTTTGATATGAACAACTCCCATTCCACACGCTCCTATTTCTCTAATTTGGGGCGAACATGAATATCAATCTCCGTGACACGCGAGAACTCCCGACTAACTGCCGAATCAATTGCAATCGGTGATACCTTGTAAAACAAGGACAGACGATTTCCTATATTTGGAAAGCTCCAAATCTTTGATTTTTCATCAATATCAGGATTTATCATCTGAATATGCAAATCAAGGTTGCTTGTTGTCTGCGGGTCAATCCACCGACTGGATACAGTAACCTGCACTGTATTATATTACATACGCAAAAAAACTGACCGCGCAATAAAAGGTGATGCGTATATCTGCATGAGGGATTGTGCCGCTTATAGAAAGGATTTTTTATTCAATGAACTTTCTGGAAACTACTATATACAGAATTATATTAAAAACATATCTGTTTTTTGAGGAGACCGGGCGCCAAAACAGTTTTGAACGCTTTTCCTATCTGCGTGTGCTTACAGAACGCTTGACGGAAGAATGCCTTGATGCTTGGCAGCGTGATACTGGATTGGAAGCTTCGCGCTACAATAACCTTCTATCCCGCATCTGTGGAAAAGACGAAACCGACAGCAATATCTTATGCAATGCGCTTGACCTCTGTCTTGCCGTTGCATATGTGCCTGAGTTTTCCGTCTACTTAAATTACTATACTGGAAATATTGTGACGATACAGATGGCTTTGGAGTTGGACGGCGTGACACATTCTAGCTACAATGACATTCTGCGCTTGCTGCAAAAACTACAAAAAGTTTGTTCTGTAGACCAGAGTAAGAATCTTCTTCCTTACGCTGCCCTAGCGATTGATAATGCCCTGCTCTCGTATCTGACAGGGTCAGACAGTCTATCCCCCCAATTATTTTCTGACCGGATAACCTATTTTCAACATAATGCTGTGCTGCACCCCATGTTTATCCGTCAAAACTATGCCCTAGAAGGCACCGCATGGCTTCAAAACTCGCCGCCAGTTTTTCCTCAAAATGCTAATTCTCAAACACATATTCTTAATCTTAGCGGCTCTGGCGGAAAGCGCTTTCTTGCCAAGCAGATTGCACAGCGCATGAAAAGAGACTTGATTCTTATCGATATGAAAGCGTGTAAAACACTTCTGGAAATGAACTTGGAAAATGCTTCTTTCTGGAATGAGCTACTCCATGCCGCATTCCTAAAAAATGCAATTGTGTGTCTTTTTCATATCACTACTTCCCTGCTCTCACTGGCTCAGATTGATTTATCTGATCTCGCTGCAATTGCTGTCACCCCTTTTGTCACAGCAGATATTCCAGTTATTTTGTGCACAGATACTGATGTTCTCTTTTCTGCTGTTAGCGACGCCTATCCACATTTGCATTCAATCGCACTAAATCCTTTAACCCGCGAGGAGCACGCGTGCGTATTTCATGGTTTTGCTGCACTTTATCAGATTCCCATCGACTGTGCTTTCTACTCCGTGCGCTATCAACTTTCCGCAAGTGAAATTGCCTATGTGGCGACGCAGTGGCAGCACACTAGCCAATCTAAACCGGAAGATTTTGCAATGATTTGCAACTCGCTTCTCTACAACCAGCAGGAAATTACACTAGGACAACTGCTCTATCCGTCTGTGGGATTTCAAGACTTAATTTTACCTACTCACATAAAAAAGACACTTGAACAAATCTGCCGTGGTGCCTCCGAAGGATATCGAATATTTGAGGAGTGGAATCTAAAAAGCCGCTATCCCTACGGGCGCGCTGTGACAGTATTACTCTATGGTCCTCCTGGGACAGGAAAGACCATGACTGCACATGCCATTGCAAAAGAACTCGAAACTCCCCTATATCAGGTTGATCTGTCCCATGTGCTCGACAAGTATATTGGTGAGACAGAAAAGCACTTAGAACAGATTTTTTCATTTGCCCAGAAAGCAAAACCAATACTCTTTTTTGACGAGGCAAACTCTCTTTTTGGCAAGCGCGGAGAAGTAACGGACGGCAAAGACCGCTATGCAAATATGGAAATCTCCTATATTTTGCAGCGCATTGAACAGTTTGATGGTATTGTAATACTTGCAACAAACCCGTACAGCAGTATTGACAAAGCATTTTTGCGTCGTATGAAATATGTGTTAAAATATCAGTCTCCTGACGCTGCAATGCGATGCGGTATCTGGGAAAATTGTCTGCCGCCAGAATTGCCGTGCAAAGATTTGGATTTGGACTACCTGGCAAAACAATTTGACTTCACAGGTGGTATTATAAAAAATGTAATCTACACTGCATGTGTTATGGCCATCCATGACAATAAAAAACTCTGCATGGAACACATATTGTATGCTGTTCGTGCAGAGTATGAAAAGCTAGAACGACCCATTATCAAAGATATGTGGAGAGAATATGAAGAAATTATCCGTTGATTGATGTTACTCTTGCGGCCATCACATCCGCCTCATGTTCCAACACAGGACTGTCATTGAGTGCCTGTTCATTGAGAGTTCCTGTCACGCGCACCTGTCCACGACGCTGCTGAACAATATGCCCCAACTCATGTGCCAAATGCCGCTCCTGCCCTGGCGCAATATAAACTTGATTTGCCTGCGTATATGCAAGCGCCTGCATTTGCGCGGGTTTCTCAGAATTGTAGTGCACTTGCACTCCGTCAAAAGAAACGCCAGAATAGGATTCAAACCGTTGTTTTAACTTATCTGGAATACCTGTTGTATTCTTTGGTGTTCGCTTGCGGATCACTGGTTCCTTTTTCATATACTTTTTCTCCATAATATTCCTCCAATATGATACTCATGACAAATAAAATTTGCCGTGAGTATCACGCCAGTTGCAGTCGCTAAGCGGCATATTTCCTTATGCAGCTGTGTACATCATTTTATACTGAGCGGTTAGTATTTTTGACCACCAGTATCTATAACATATCATATTTTTGGTATTTGCGCAATTAAAAGTCATTCCGCAATTTTGCATTTGCCTGCTCCACATTCATTTTGGAAAGAACAAAGGTTATAATCAGACTGATAATCATTGGAAGCCAGAGATACATAACATATAACATCTGAATACAAGATTCTGGTTGTATCAACGCGGTTCCGTCAAATCCACTTGCCGCAAGAAGCCATCCAGCGATTGCTGTTCCAAGGCCACCTCCCAGCTTTACCCCCAGAGAGGTACATGAATACATTGTACCATCCACACGCTTGTGTTTTGTCAGATAAGTGTACTCTGAACACGAGGCGATAACAGCGTTCATATCCCCCTGCCAAGGTCCCTGTCCGGCTGCCGCCACCGCAGTAAACAACAACATTAGAGGAACACTTTGCAGATACCCTGCCACTATCACTAACGCCCTTCCAAGCGTGCCAATCATATATCCCCTGAGATTTAGTTTGTACATGCCCTTCCACCGTGCAACGAGCGTTGGAGTAAACACAAGCGCTATAATCAATGGAATATTGACCGCCCATGAAAATACCCCATATAAATTTTCATTTTTTAAAACATATGTCATATAGTAGATACCCATATTAATCATGGCAGTATATATCTGCTGTAATATATAAACGCCACAAATCATCAGATAATATTTATTGGAAATTAAAAGTTTTGCCGCGTCAATCAGCCCATATTTTTCTGATATATCAACATTGTTTGACACAGCCTCACTCAGTTCTTCCTCTGACAGTTCTTTCACAGACAAAACAGATATTGTATTGACAATCAGACCAATAACCGCATAGATAATAGCTATGGTCCGCCACCCTGTTGCACCGCCGCCAAAAGCTGCCACAGCACCCACTGTGATAGATTGTATGAGCAGGCTTGTCGCAAAGGCAAAAATAAACCGATACGACCCCATTTGAACCCGCTCCTTACTGTTTTTTGTCACCAGCGCAGTAAGCGCAGAATACGCAATATTATTTGCTGTGTAAAACACCGCATTTAACAGAGTATACGCGATAAAAAACCAAATGTATTGTGCGGTTGTTCCCATATCCACTGGAATTGCAAAAATTGCAACCAGCATCGCTGCACAGCCAATGTATGCGTAAAGCATCCATGGCCTCGCCTTGCCAAGCTTAGTTTTTGTCTTGTCAATCATCGCCCCAAAGAAAATATCTGTCACACCGTCAAAGAATTTTGAAGCAGCGATAAGTGAGCCGACAATTCCAGGATTGAGTCCGACTGTATTTGTCAGATAAATCATGATAAAAGAAGATAAAAACGCATACACCACATTCCCCGCAATATCCCCAGAACCATATCCCACCTTGTTATACCACTTTAAATATGTTTTTTCCTGCATTATAGAATTCCTCCTCTCAACAAATGTATCGCCTCTTGAAATCTGTTGTAAAATCAAGTACCAAAAGATTAATCTCTATATATTTTTTAAAATTGTTGGTCCAAATACTTTTCATAAAATACCAACTTCAATGCAAACAAAAATTCCTCCTCACCAAGCCGATACCGTTCCAACACCTCTGGTCCACAGCTATTGGAACCAATACCATTCTGCGCATAATCAAGACACAATATTGTGCTCCCCGACTCTTCCAGTTCATAATCATGCGCTTTTTGTTGCAATTCCTCCTGTGTATACCGCGACGCGTTAAAAGAAAAAGTATGCTCTGAAACTGCCGCGCAGACAAATCTACCATCTGACACCAAAACATAATCACAATCCATATGGCTGCCGTTCTCCTGTGGACGAAGATAGGGTTCATGCAAATCCATCACTTTCGTGTGATATCGACCGTGGCTAGTCGCTCTGTGCTTATCAATATAACTCTCCCAAGGGCCCATACCATAGTATGTTATCTGGTCAAAATCCTTCTTTAAAAACAGTCGAATGCCAAACCGTGGTAGAACTGGAAATTCCAAATTGCGCTTTACCAGAATATTTATACAGATTTCTCCATTGTTATCAATCCGCCATGTCATCTGCAAATCCATCATGCGCTGCACAGAGTCCGCCAACATTGACACTGTACTTTTGATAATTACATGCTCCTCTGTCTGATAGACCATTGTATGATACGCTCTTGTATATGCATAGTCATAGCGCGCCCGCTGCCATTCCTTTTTTATATACATGTCATTGTCCGTCGGTGCCCTCCAGATATTCAGTTCCATTGGTCGGTCCAAATATTCTTTTCCTGCATAATAAATCTGTGAAAAAAGTCCTGTGCACTTATCAAATAGATATGTAAAATTCTCTCCCTCACACCCAACTTGTGTTTCTGTCTCTTTCACAAAAATTTTCTTTTGCGCTAATTCCTTTTGCTCCATCAAGCGCACCGCAGTTTGATTCCTACCATCTTCTGTGTGCAAAAGCACCTCGTCAAATCCCAACAAATGACCTGCCGGAACCAATTCCGTTTCCCGACGCAAATAATAAAATATTTTTAAATAAGACCGTCCCTTTTCTGGCACTGTAATATTTAACCAAGTGCAGCCAACTTCGCCTGGCTTTACCGAAAATGGCATGAGCACGCCAGATTCCACACACTCCCCATCACAGTTTACTTCATATCGAATTTCAGCATATACCGCCAAATCTGTAAACTCCAAATAATTTTTAATTCTCAGCTCTTGTGTTCTCTGCTCAAAAGATATCACTCTGGCTGGACGATACACATTTTTATACTCCAAAAGTCCTGTATGGGGTGTACGGTCAGGGTAAACCAACCCATCCACACAAAAATTTCCATCATGAATTGTCTCGCCGTGGTCGCCGCCATAATAATAGATCGTCTTCCCCTCGTCTGTCTCCCCGCACGCAATAGCATGGTCGCACCATTCCCACACAAATCCGCCACACATCAATGCATTGTGTTCCATCAACGCAAAATAGTCTTCAAAATCACCAGGTCCATTTCCCATAGAATGACAGTACTCACACAATAAAAATGGTTTTTTCGGCGCATTTTTTAAATAGGTCTGAATCTCCTCCAAAGAAGGATACATTCTGCTGTATAAGTCCAGCTTGGAATAATCGTACTTTTTATCCCGATTGCAATACCTTGCACTCTCATAATGTGTTAATCTTGTATTGTCAAACGATTTCGTCCACTGCAACGCCCGCTCAAAATTGCATCCATATGCACTCTCATTTCCCATAGACCAGATAACAACACACGGACGATTCTTGTCCCGCTGAACACAGCATTGCACTCGATCCAGAACAGACGCCTCCCACACAGGATTGTCCGCTATTGGTCCATTCCAGTGATGAAATTTATTAAAATCACTACAATCTTTATGAAAAATCTCAGAAGGTCCGTGGCTTTCAATATCCGCCTCATCAATCACCAAAAAACCATACTTGTCGCACAGCTCATAAAAAACAGGTGCATTGGGATAATGACTTGTCCGAATCGCATTGAAATTATGCTGTCTCATCAACCGCAAATCCTGTTTCATCTGTTCCAAGCCAACTGTTGGTCCCGTCACGGGATCAGAATCATGTCGATTTACACCACGAAATTTGATGGCTTTTCCGTTCAGATAGACACATTTATCCTTGATGCAAATCTCGCGTATCCCCACAGCATCTGTAATGGTTTCATTCTCTGTTGCAAGTACCAAAGTATAAAGATAAGGCTCTTCTGGATTCCACAAAATTGGATTGATAATTCGCAAGATAATGTCTGCTGTATTTTTGTCTGCCGCCCCTTCCATAACCATCTCCGCCACCAGTGATCCATCTGCGCTGTAAATACACACCCTCGTTGGAATAACTCTCTCAAAATATGTCAGTTGAATCAAAATTTCCGCAGTTCCCCTTTTACTTCCTGTCCCAATTGCGGTCCTGACAAAGTAATCTCTCACTGCTTGCTTGGGACGTTTCAACAGATACACATCACGAAAAATCCCACTCATGCGAAATTTATCTTGGTCTTCCAGATAGCTTCCATCGCACCACTTTAAAACGAGTACTGCCAGCCTGTTTGTCCCCTCCACAATCACGCTGCTCACATCAAACTCGCTTGTCGCATGGGATACCTGACTGTATCCTACATATGCTCCATTCATCCACACATAAAAACAGGAATCCACCCCCTCAAAGTTCAAATAAACCTTTGGCGCGTTCAGATCTGCATGATAGTCAAAAGAATACACATAAGTCCCACAAGGATTGTCGTACGGTACATACGGCGGGTCAAATGGAAATGGATAGCGAATATTGGTATACTGATGAAAATCATATCCTTCCATCTGCCAAGCACTGGGTACATTGATGAAACTATCACCAGACGCATTGTAATCCAGCGCATAAAAATCTTCTTCTAACGCATTGACACTCTTGTAGTAATGAAACTTCCACTTTCCATTTAATAGCTGCATACGGTCAGACGCCTCACGTTTTCCAGCAAATGTGTCCACCTGACTCGAAGCGGGAATATAGTATGCCCGCGCTGGCATAGTGTTCTCATGCAGCATATTCAAATCTTCATAGTACTTTGGTATTATCATTGCACATCCCTCCTATTAAATTTCGCATTCGCCTTTATGATACTCCTGATAAATTCTTGAATCTTTCTTGTACCAGAAGTGCCTCCAAATTTATCTTGAGTATCATTGAGGCGGATGTTGTTCTAAGTTTGATTTCATTATATTGATAAATTCTTCAAAGTTCCATAAACTACATTAGACAAAACATGCACATAATGATACAATTAACCCATATACTTTCTATGAGAGGAGCACATTTCATGTATGTTAACTCAGCTTACTTAAATAATTCCCTGATAGATTTTATGGATAAAAGCAAGCCGCTTATCGTTGGCAGTTGCGGAACTTACCATTTATTTACGCATCCCCGCCTGCCAACCTACCGCCCCAAAGGACGACTGGACTTTCAGATTTTGTATATCGCTTCTGGAAAAGCACACTTTTACTTTAATGATGATGGTACAGACACAGTTGTAAATGCTGGAAATATAGTGGTCTACCGCCCAAAAGAACCACAGAAATATGAATATTTTGGCATTGACCAGACAGAGGTGTATTGGGTTCATTTTACAGGAAGTGATATTAAGAATATGCTCCGCAGTTATGGCATCACAGATAATATGCATGTCATCAACACGAGAACATCACTAGAATATACACGAATTTTTAAACAGATGATCTTAGAATTACAGCGCCATCAATCTAATTATCCAGAAATGCTGGCTCTGTTGCTGCGGCAACTTTTGATTTTAATTCATCGTCAATTGACCACAGAAAATAAAATTAAAAATGTGTATCTGGACACCGAAATGGAAAAGGCAATCCAATACTTTAATGACAATTATAATACAGAAATTAATATTGAAGCTTACGCTGCATCGAGAGGTATGAGCGTAGGCTGGTTTATCCGGTGCTTCAAACAGTATACTGGTACAACACCCATGAGATATATTGTCTCCCTCCGCATCACTAATGCACAAGTACTCCTTGAGACAACGGATTATAATGTGACAGAGATAGGAAATATTGTTGGATACGATAATCCCTTGTATTTTAGTAGAATCTTTAAAAAACAAAAAGGAGTATCACCATCAGAGTATCGGGCGCAGTTGAAAACAGGAAATTCACATACTTATTGAAAGCTGCCTGTTTTCCTCTGGTTTAGAAAATCCATGAAAATTTCAATTAATATATAGATATCTATAATTGAAATCTATGATTTTTATAAAACAAATCTATCATGTATTTATTGATATTGTTACAACAGGGGATTATATATTACAAAAATATTAACAAAATGTTAGATTTCCTTCGTATATTTTCGATTTCTTGCCAATTACAACAACTTGAGCTATACTATTCATGGTTTACCGTTTAGAGACTTCTGTAACCTGCTACTTTAAAGAACTGAAGGAAAATAGTTTAACAGTTCTAAAATTTCCACACTCTCTACAGAAAATTGAGGTGACTTCATGAAAAAAACTACAATAAATACAATCCTTCTTTCCATTATTGCCATTATGTCCGTTTCGATCTGTTTTCTGATCTTTTGTATTGTGACCAGACCGCGCTATGTGATAGTAAATGAGCCAGAAACCGCAAAAATTATAGAAGTGGATAATCTTTCTGAGGACACTGTACTTCCAGAAACTATTTCTGCTATGAATGACACACTTCCAACTGAGACAGAAACACCTACCACTGCCATGCATGGCAAAACTTCCACAAGAGTAAACATTCGAGATGCCGCTTCGCAAGATGCCAGAGTTCTCAATACTGTTGACGAAGGAACCACCTTTGACATCTTAGAAATATTAAACAATGGCTGGACCAAAATTCTTTACGAAGGGTCCGAGGCATATATTTCCTCAGATTATGTGATTATCACAACAGAATAAACCGTATGTATTGCGACACATACGGTTTTCAATAATTTTACTCTCCTTTTTCTCCTGAAACTTTTCTGTCAATAGTTCTACGCCGCGCCTTAAGTCGAATCACAATCCCCTGCCGCGCCAAAAGTTCTCCATGATATTTGTCTTTATAGTAGTCATACGCTCTCCTATAATTGTATCCGTATTCCGCAAATTTGCGGAGAACTACATTCATCTCCGCCCCCACAAATATAATATTCATCGTTCCATACAGCCACAAGATAAAAATTACAACCGTGGCAAGACTCCCATATGTAACAGAGTAATTGGCAAAATTACTGATATAAAAAGAAAATGCCCATGAGTACACCAGCCAAACTGCGGTGGAAAATAGTGCGCCAAAAATCTCATAACGAATCTTAGACTTTCGATTTGGAACATTCATGTAAATCAACAGAAAAAACACAATTAAAAAGACAATCATACATAAATACTTTCCATACCGAAACAGGTTAGTAAATACAGCAAGTCTTGGCACAAGTTGAATTAACCAGTTAAAAATATGATTGCCCAACACAATAAGTACCATCATCAACCCAATTGCCGCAAAAAAAATCACAACATAGGAAACAGCAAGCGCATAAAGTAGCGGCATTCCTCTTGTCTCTCGGATTCCATATACAGCATTCATACCGATAATCACTGCATACACCCCTTTCGAGGCACAAAATAACATTGTGATCATGGTGACAGATTTTAACGCGGCTGTGCTTTCCGCATGGGCCTCCATTAAAATATGATTTAACAATGGCGAAAAGCTCTCGGGAATCACCGTTAACAGATACTGCGAAAATCTACCAATATCTATAGGGAGATAGCTGAAAACAGCAATGCAATACATTGCCATTGGAAATAATGACATTAGTAAAAATAAGGCCGCGTGCGCCGCAAAGGAGGACACGTGGTCATATTTTACTTTTCTCACAAAACTGTATGCAATCTCATAAATCAGTTTGATTTCTTTTCTTGTTATTCTTTTGTTATGTTTTATTTCTCTACACATCGATTCCCTGCCCATGCTATTGCATAAGTATTTCCGGTTCACATTCCAATGCTCTTGCAAGTTTTCGGACAAGCGTTTCTGGCTGTCTTGTCAAATCACAGAATGCTTCCTCACAATTTCGTACCGCTGCCACACTGTATCCCATCCGCTCTGCAATCTGCTGCCTTGTTTTGCCCAATTCTAACCGTCTCATCTTTACGGGAGAAATTTTATCAAACCGAATATATAGACTCCTGCCGTCAAATTTTACTGTGTTGACCAACTGGACCAGCTCACCAGAATTTCCCATACTATCCTTGTCAACCTTATACATGGATGCTATCTTTGTCATCATTTTTTTCATCAGAGTTTCGTCATCATAATGCCCCAGATTTTCTTCTGGTATGTACAAATCAATATAAAGCGCTTTCAGCTCTGCAACTTGTTCCTCATCCAGCTTTATCACATAATTTGCCTCTTTGGCAACATAATACAACGATAATACCTTACTCCAGAATGCATCTTTATTAAATCCTGCCATTGTGGCCCTCCATTATTTTCTACTGGAATCACAAAATTTCCGAAAATCCTTATTTTTCAGATAACATAATTATACGCCCCTAAAAGACTACTGTCAATTCCTATCTCAGAAGGTTTAATGGCGTGACAATAACTTAATTGACTTATTTACTGGTTACAATTCAGCCTCAGGACTTTGCATTTACTGCAAAGTCCATGGAATAACGTAGTGATTGAGAAGCATCAAGCCACCACGAAGTGGTTTTGCATGACTTGATGCTTGTAACCGGAGACCGAAGGCTGAACTGTGGTTACAATTCATACCCACGCCAGATTTCGTATTGATTTATGATGATTTGGTGTGAATTGCAAC
>DEPD01000190.1:45946-47398 GCA_002358575.1 Lachnospiraceae bacterium UBA3401
TTTGGTGTGAATTGCAACAATTGATGCAAACAAAATGCCACAAAGCAGGCATTTTGGCTCTGGCTTCGACACCGCGCAGCAAGTGCATGGTGCGGGTATGGAAAGTAACAAATAACTTATTTACTGTGGCGACTTTCGCAGAAATGATTGACTCTTTCGCTGTATATTGATATAATGTAATTGTTTGAATATCCTATAACACAATAGAAATCCGGAGGGAGTATTTTTATGAGTATATTTAACGAGGACCGTTCCACATTAAACCCAGCCGGCACCGCCTTTGACGCGGAGCTTTCCAGCTCAGGTTTTGACGCTGCGCTTCAGAAAGCATTTGATTCCGGTTTGAATCTCGATGAAATTATGTACACCGTTTTTTCCCATACAGAACGAGTTGTAAGACGTTACGTTGTACAGAATCAATTAAAAAAAGCGGCAAATAAAGACCGATAAAATATCATTAGTTTTTTTAATTTTATGCTTGCATTTTCATATAGCTTTTGATATACTATAATTCGTCAGTAAATGAATTATATATACTGGATGAAGGGGCATAGTTCAGCGGTAGAACAGCGGTCTCCAAAACCGTCAACGCGAGTTCGATTCTTGCTGCCCCTGCTAGTTTAGAAAATGTTTATAAACTTATTATTTAAAGGGTTTATAGGCATTTTTTGTTATTGGCGGCATCCAGACGGTTGTACTTGATAAATGCATGGAGTAGGTTGTCTGAAAGCGTTTCTTGGAGGTGAAGCAGAAATAATTGTGACCTAGATAAATTAGAATTTCAAATCAATTTGAAACTCAAAGTCTTTTTCACATTGAAAATGTTGCCCTATTTGTCCTACAAAATAATCTTCATTTTCTGGATAGACTACCTTTGTCATCAATCTTAATAAATCTAATTCTTCGACAGACTCTTCCAATATAATTTCAAATGTACTCCATCCATCTGTTACAGGTGAACATATATCGTTCAGCATATCAGAAAAAAGTTCATATCCGTTTATGTGTTGGTTCTTTGCCAACTGCTCAGCCCTGCTTGAACACAGCATTTTTTCCAACATACCATACTGTTTACCATTCAGACTTACTTGATATATTTTCATTTATCGCTCCGTTACTGAAAACTTATAAAAAATTATAAACTCTTATGTTTCATTTCTACTTCAACGAGTATGCTTTGGTATTGAATAAATTCAAATACTGCTCACAAGTTCGATGGGTTCGACCTTCAAACACATTGTACTCTCCATAGGCGTTAATTCCTGACTAACGTATCAGTACATATCTGTGATAACTTCAAAAGTGTTATGCTACAGACTGCTGTTTTAAAAACATTTCTCCATATTTTTTTAGATTTAATGCACCTTGATAGTCTCTATCAATTACGTTTCCACATTCATATTTATAAATACGCTCTGACAGCTTTAAATCCTTTTTAATTCTTCCACAACA
>DEPD01000023.1:0-3521 GCA_002358575.1 Lachnospiraceae bacterium UBA3401
GACATGAAAGCATAAGAAATACAGGTAAAAAGAGAATATCCCCTTGAACTGGAAATATTAGTTCAAGAGGGTATTCTTGTTTGTATGGTTATTTTCTGCAAAAACAGGTCGCTTTCTGCAAGGGATATTGAATTATTCAAGAAAATTATTAGAATATATTAAAATATAGATAATTTCATAAGTTATTTTTATTGAATAGGAGGTGAATCCGATGGTTTGAATAAGGCTGTGTATTCATAGACATAAAAACACAGAAGATTATAGTGAAAAAAGTACAGGTCTTGTTCTTGTATGCGTATTATAATCAACTGATAACAAAATTGAAAGAGAGGTATTTTTTATGATTAAGAAACATTTCACAAAAATCGTATGTTTAGCATTATCGCTCATAATGGTCATGAGCATGGGAACATCTGTATTTGCGAGCGAAACCGATGATAATGGTAGTATTCCTGCTGTCGAAGATACAGCTACTTTCACTAGCGATACGTTTTTCTACAATGCCGAAACCGGCGAAACCATTGCCGAAAATGGTGAACCATTTGCTTTTGATGATATTGAATTTGAATTTGAAGAGTCTGAAAGCCAAGATGGTATATCTACGGCAGATGTATCAATCGAGATTTATCTGCTTCGTGGAGGATTGAAAAGAACCAGCAATGGAACATTTACATGGTGGTTTAATACTGATTGCCCAACATCTCCGATTAACAAACCTAATATTAAAGTGACTGCACAGTTACAGGGAAATTTCACTACAGGTTCGACATTTTCAAATGTTGGGAGTCCCGTATAGCATACTTATAATACAAATGCCGAGTATGGAATTGATTATACATGGACAAGCACTGCGAAAACAGGTTACTATCGTATCAAATTTACACTAACGGATTATGATGCTGGCGGTAAAGTTCAATCTGCTAATACTAATTCACAACTTTGGAATAGAACAGGTCATGCATGGACTTTTTCATTTAGTGATAGTGCTAGTGGAAAATACTTGCCTAAACCGCCAGCAAACTATACAAAAGGAGCTACATCAACACGTCCATCAAATCTAGCAGATACTTATTATACTACATATACAAACAATACAGGGGTAATTCTAAATCGTTCTTTATATGATGTTCATCATATTCAGCCATTAGCTTATGGCGGCAATAATAACTATAGTAATCTTATTCATCTGCCGAAAGCAACGCATACAAGTGTGACAAGTTGGTGGGCTGGATATTAAGAAAGGAAGATTCCATTAAGCAACGAGTACGAAAAATTTCAAAAACTGAAAGCAGATACCTCGTGTATTGGATTGGCTCGTGAAGAAAATTCTAAATATTTTTGTACTCCAATAGGAGCAACTATAATCGGGTGGGATAATGGAATACATTATATTTTTATAAACGGTTTTGATGAAATGGTTTTTGCTGTAAATCCGGATACTGTTTGTGACTATTATGTGTACCCGTTAGCTAATAATTTCTCTGACTTCTTAAGTCTTGTACTTGCAACAAAGGGAACTAATACATTACAGCAAATTATTCAATGGGATAAACAGCAATATATGAATTTTTCCAGTTCTCCTGATGAAGTTGAGTATGCTTCTAGCAAAAAGGTTATAGAAGCATTGGAAGCAATACGCTCAATTGGGGTTTTACCAATGGAAAACCCTTTTGAGTATGTAAAAAAAATACAAAATAGTTTTCAGTATTCAAAAATAGTTTTTAGCGATGAGTTTTATGATATTATAGGGCAAGAGAAGTTAAACTAATTGCGAATATAACTAGAAAACTGCGGTTATCTTATTTTAGTTTTAACCTACAAGTCAATTTAGAAAGAATCTTCAGGATATGAAATTGAACTTTAGTGAATCATTGAATATGAAGAAAATGGAAAAACTGAGTTCATAAGCAAATCGGTGTCCGTTATGACCGGAAAGGCTAATAGCGGAAAAATCCCCTTGAATCAGATAGTGATTGTTCAAGGGGATTTTTTATCTCTATAAATAGATACTTATTTTTGATATTCTTCTAATATTGTTTTTACGCTAGATAATATTGCCGAGAGCATACTTTCAATATATTCTTCAGAGTAGGAACGTAGCTTTGAAATTGTTTCGATGTGGTATTTTCTACTTATTTTTTGAGCAATTTTCCCTGATAAAAGTTCAAACAGATATTGCTCTTCTCATTCTTGAAAGACAACTCCATTATCCTTTAAGATAAAATATGCTTTCATGGTGTCGCAGTAGTATTGCTGGCATATGATATGTAAATCGTGTGGGGTTATTTTGTTGAAATCGTCAATAGAAGCAATATTGTACTTATAAAGTGTTTCGTAATGCCTTGAAGTAAAAGGCAAGTGATACTGAGCCAGACTTTCTTTAATGCTTTGCACAGAGTGCAGCTCTATATGGTATGCCTGACATAGTTCTTCCAACTCAATCATTGTCGGCTCTCCGAGATTACGCAAACAAGCAAGTTCCTCTTTGGAGCATAAAGATAATTGGGATAAGTAGAGGAAATAATTTCTCTCAAGAATATGGAAAAGCCTTTTGGACATAGGCACATCGTAAATTGACACTGCATTGTCCGGGGGCAGTAAATATCCGGCATCATTAAGCTCCTGAATAATGGAATAAATATGATGAAGTTTAAAGGGGAATTTCTGAATCAAAGATACATAGTTTTGACCTTCCAGATCGGAAACCATAGTAAATCCCAGATCATGAAGGATATTTTTAGCATGGTAAGAAATTTTCAAATCATTTATCTGTAAATCCATAAATCTGCACTCCTTTATTCATTCCATTTTACCCGTAATAAAAACAAAATAGCAATATATTTAGCAGAAAAAGACAATTTTCAGCAGAAAATGGATATTGCCTATCTGTTTTATGCGTCAAGCGAAAGGATAGCCTCTGACAGTGCGGAAGCATTTTAGGTAAAGGAAATACTACTTGTTGACCGATTTCTGCAATAAAAATTACATAAAGTGGACTAAAATCAGTCCCTTTTCAATAGCTCTATTGAATACAATACATAAAAAGAACCGAAACGAGTTCAGGAGTGTGGTGATGAGATGGAGCAGAAAATAAAGCAGGACGAAATATTTATCGGGCGGAACATCAGGCAGATCAGGAAAGAAAAGGGTATACGGCAGACGGAAATGGTAGCATTGATGCAGTTAAAGAATGTACCATTGACAAGAGAAGCATTAGTGAAGATAGAAAGGGGAATACAGCACATACAAGCATCACAGCTTAGGGCAATCAGAGATGTATTGGAAACAACGTATGATGAATTGCTGAAATAAAAACGACAGATCGGTGTGATTTGTCATTTTATTAACATATTGTACATATCTATCCATTTGATAACAATTCTTTCATAGCCGCTGTAAATGAATAAGAAGATGAAAGGATTTCCTTTAGCGTACATTCACTACAGTCAGGCATTTGTGAAAGCATACAGATTTTATGCTTTTTTCATAGTATGGCAGCATTTTTTCAGGCAGAATCTCAA
>DEPD01000023.1:3936-4085 GCA_002358575.1 Lachnospiraceae bacterium UBA3401
CTGTAATCCTTCTGGCATATACGGTATAAGTCATTTGCTGTCATGTGTTTAAAGTCATCTAAACAGGATATGTTGTTTCGGAACAGCATGGGATAAATTTTTGAGGGCAATTGGTATTTATCAAAATAGTCTTTGATAGATAATATGGA
>DEPD01000022.1 GCA_002358575.1 Lachnospiraceae bacterium UBA3401
TTTTTATAAGTTTTCAGTAACAGTTAAAAATATGAGATATCATAATATCACGAAAGATGATATGTTAAATGGCGACGGGTTAAGAGTTGTTTTGTGGGTTGCGGGGTGTGAACACTGTTGCAAGGGCTGTCACAATCCTATGACATGGGACCCAGACGGAGGACTACTGTTTGATGATGCCGCCAAAGCGGAGATTTTTGACCAGTTGGACAAATCCTATATTGAAGGAATTACCTTTTCAGGTGGCGATCCGCTGCACTGTGCGAACCGCGAAGGAGTAAAAGCGCTTGCGCGAGAGATTAAGGAAAAATATCCCAATAAAAATATCTGGCTGTACACTGGTGATGTGTGGGAAAACGTTGTGCGCTCTTCGCTGGTGAAATATATTGATGTGCTTGTTGACGGGGAATTTATGCAGGAGAAAAAGGATGCGACACTTCTGTGGAAAGGAAGCAGTAACCAGCGGGTAATTGATGTGCAAGCCACTTTAGCGCAGGAGAATCCACGGATTCCAGTGCTTCATTGCGGAGATTATGACGATATTCCTATGGGGCGGGAGAATGTTGGAATATCCGAACAAAATATTGTGCCATTTAATGTAGATGGAAGTTGTGCAATCAAGAGAAATGCTTGTGAGGCATAAGGTAATAAGGAGCTTTGGGAGGCAGAAGTGAATATAAAGATAAAATATTTTTCAGATAAAGTACAAAAGTTAGAGAAAATAGCAAAAGGAAACTGGATTGATTTAAGAGCTTCAGAAAATATAGAAATGAAGCAGGGTGAATTTAAACTGATTCCTCTTGGAATTGCAATAGAGCTGCCGAGAGGATACGAAGCGCATGTCGTTCCAAGAAGCTCCACTTTTAAAAATTTTGGACTGATACAGGTGAATCATCAAGGGGTTATTGACGGACCAGACCGTGAGACTGGTGAAGGCGGTTACTGCGGCAATGATGACCAGTGGTTTGTCCCAATGTATGCAATGCGAGACACAACAATCCATTTAAATGACCGCATTTGTCAGTTTCGGATAATGGAGCAACAGCCAGAAATAGTCTTTGAGGAGGTTGCAGAACTTACAGGGGCAAATCGTGGAGGTTTTGGATCAACTGGTACAAATTAAGTATAAATAGTCCGAATTTATTTCGCCCTTTTGGAGATACTGTTTTTGATATTGAAATTCGTAACTGGATTTTTCGTTACAAAGCAATTATAGAAAACAGGAGGGTGGATATGAGAACATCACAATTAAAAATTACGGATGTGCACGCAAGAGAAGTACTGGATTCCAGAGGAAATCCGACCGTGGAAGCGGTGGTCACAGTGAATGACTGCTGTGAAGGAAGGGCAAGTGTACCGTCAGGAGCAAGTACTGGAAAGTTCGAGGCAGTGGAGCTAAGAGACGGAGAGATGCGCTATATGGGTCTTGGTGTGGAGAAAGCGGTCAATAATGTGAATACTAAGATTCGGGATAAACTGCTTGGTGTTGATGTGTGTAGTCAGAAATTGATTGATCACATTTTAGTGGATACAGACGGAACAGACAACAAAGGAAATCTGGGCGCCAACGCCACATTAAGTGTGTCAATGGCGGCTGCGCGCGCTGCTGCAAATGCGCTGGGAATGCCGCTGTACCGGTATTTGGGCGGAGTGAAAACAGACAGGCTTCCTGTTCCAATGATGAATATTTTAAATGGCGGCAGGCATGCCACAAATACCGTTGATTTTCAGGAGTTTATGATCATGCCAGTCTCAGCGGCTAATTTTCGGGAAGCATTGCGAATTTGTGCAGAAATATATCACAATCTAAAGAAAATCTGTCATAAGAGAGGACTTTCGACAGGGGTGGGTGATGAAGGCGGATTTGCACCAGATCTTCCAGATGCGTTTGCTGTGTTGGATTTGATTGTGGAGGCAGTCAAGGCAGCAGGGTATGTACCGGGGCATGATATCAAGATTGCGTTGGATGTGGCTGCTTCTGAATTGTATAATGAGGAGGACGGCACCTATCATTTTAGTGGTGAGACAGAATTGAAACGTCGAAAGGCCAATGTAGATAGCAATGGTGCATGTGCATGCTATGAGGCGGGTAAAGAATTTGATGTCAAGGACAACGAACCAGTTATCAGACGCACAACAGAGGAAATGATTGCATATTATGAACAGTTGATAGAGCGATATCCAATTATCTCTATAGAAGATGGATTGGCAGAGGACGACTGGGAGGGCTGGGCAGAGCTTACCAGACGAATTGGAGAGAAAGTGCAGCTTGTAGGGGACGATCTGTTTGTGACAAATACAAAGCGTCTAGATGCAGGTATTAAGAAACATGTCGCAAATGCGATACTGGTCAAGGTAAATCAAATAGGAACAGTGAGCGAGGCAATTGAGGCTGTGGAGATGGCGCAGTACAATGCATACAAAGCGGTGATTAGCCATAGGAGCGGTGAGACAGAGGATTCGTTTATTGCGGATTTGGCTGTAGCGATGAATGCAGGGCAAATTAAAACGGGTGCGCCTTGCCGAAGCGACAGAGTGGCAAAATATAATCAATTGTTGCGCATTGAAGAAGAGATTGATCTTGTTTCTAGGTATTTAGATCCATTTAATAAAATTTAGAATTTTAATAACAGTTCAGTCATGCAAAATTGAATATACAAAATGCTATTGAGAGCTTGGTCATATAAGGCATTTTGTATATTCGATTTTATAGGGCGGATGCCCGATATGCCGCTAGGGTGGCGCACAGGTCGCGCGAGTAGAGGAAGAATTTGGTGAAAATAGTTAAAAATTTACAACAATTGCATGGTAAATATAGACAAATTGCGAAATTTACATAATTTTTTTCAATAATATAAAAAATTTCCAAAATTCACCGATATATATAATGCGCAGCAAAATATTAGTTAAAACAGCTATAAGAGATGTAAATCAATACCCTAATATGCCAACAGACATGTTTTATAGTTGCCTAACGAAATATTTTCAAGATAGGGTGTCTAATGTTCTGGATTTCGATTCAGAATATTAGATACCCTATTTTGATAATGATAAAACCTATAAAGTCGGGGGTGATGCGAGATAAGCGTCTTGTAAAGGTCGCGGATTTTGATATAATAGGAATGGAAAAAGATTGGGGGTGTAAAAGTGGATTGGAACTTACAAATTACAGATATGGCAGGCTCTAGACCAGAACATTCAACAGTAATTGTGAACTTTGTTGCTGCTGTACGAAATCAATTAAAAAATAGTACCTGTTATGTGTTCTCTGACAATGTACAATATCGATTTCAAACAGAAGATGGAGAAAATAAAATCGTTATTCCAGACGCACCCATAAATTGTCGTGTAAAATCACGTAGAGGAAATACTTTTATTGACGCGCTACGTTTTGTAATGGAAGTATTAAGCCCTTCTACAGAAAAATATGATCGTGGTGAAAAGAAAGAATTGTATCATCAACAGGAAATTGATGAATATTGGATTGTCAATTTAAGAGAGAAAAAATAGAGCTATATGAACTTGACTATGATGAGACTGGAAAACCACAATATTATTTGTGGAAGGTCATAACAGAAGAAAATAAAAAGGAATTGAAAATGATTCACTTTCCAAATTTGAGAATCACATTTGACGATTTGTTTGATGAAGTGGATTTAGAATATTGAGAGAACTTTTTGTAAAAGGTCTCTCAAAGTATTCTTTTTTGAAATTTTTTATTTACAGATGTATAGCATGTATTTTATAGTGTTGTTTAGTATGTTAGACCATTAAATTCAGTAGTAGTCCCACCATACGCATAGCTGACAGGAAGGCAGACTAAAGAAGGTTTTTCTCGCCAGTTTTCGTCCAGCAGAAGCCGCACACACATTTTTGCAATATCTGGTATCGGCTGGACAATAGTAGAGCACAGATAATTTTTGTCGCCGAAAAAGCGGATGCCGTCAAAACCGATGACCTGCACGTCTTCAGGAACTCGTTGGTTTAGTCTGTGTAACATCTTCATCACGAAGTAGGCAAGTCCGTCTGTCACACAAAAAATGCCGTCAAAGGACAGCTTCCCGTCAACGATGTGGCTTGCGAGAAACACTTCAAATTCCTTATAGGACTCATTATCACCCAGAATCTTCATTTCATAGTGCAATCCGCGGGCGAGACAGCCGTTTTCAAAACCAGCCTTGCGCTTGTTTGGCTCGTTACTGATAGAGGACCCTTTGCGCAGGAAGGCGACATTTCTGCAGCCGAGATCGGACAGCTTTTCGGCTGCAAGCTGTCCTCCGGCAAAATTATCGCTGGATACACAAGGGATTTCAGGGCTGATGCAGCGGTCAAATGACACGAAGGGAATGCCCTTGCTGATAACTAGATTCGGGTTATAGGTCAGTCCGATTATGCCGTCTACTTTGTTCTGCTGCGCCATAGCGATATACTCTTGTTCGGAGTTGGAATCATAGTCTGTGGAGCAGAGCAACATGCGGTAATTTTGTTTTAAAAGTGTCAGGTTGATATGGTAAGCAAGAGAGGCATAAAATGGCTCCTCTGTGTTTGGAATTAGTAGGACAACAGTGTGTGTTTTATCCGCCCGGAGTCCCTGCGCATAGCTGTTAACCTGATAGTTTAGTTTCTGGATGGCGTTCTCTACTCGGATTCGATAGGATTCCCCGACGGGCAGACCATTTACTACTTTAGATACCGTTCCAAGAGCGACACCCGCTTCTTTTGCCACATCTTTCATTGTCGGTTCTGAGGTTTGCCCTTTTTGGGTGTTTTGCGGGGTTCTTTTCATTATATTTCTTACGTCATTTCCTTCAAGGTTTTTCATAGGATAATCCTTTCGATGTTCCTTCCTTTAAAAATAGATATTTTATATAAGCTACGGCATTGTCTGTGCGCGGTGAGTTTGCAATAATCCCAAGATAGACGGGTTCTGCAAATCCAGCGTTTCTGATAAGCTGCGTGCGGGACAGATCAATGCCATAGTAGTGTTCCTCCGTTACAGCCTCGTAAGGGAGAGAAGTGTCTAATTGATGTTCAATTGCATTGTCCTCTAATATAATGAGATTCGCGGTGAGGTCTGACTTGATGGATTCATACAAGCTAACATCAGTTTGTGGAAGAAATTCTGCGAGATCGTACAAGTAACCATTTTGTGAAAATGCGTCAAATGCTTCTCTGTTCATAAGAACAACATCAAGCAGTTCTCCGTCAATCATGGCAAGAATTTTAATGCGGGAGGCATAAGTATACTGGTAATATGCATTTTGGTCGTCGTCTGTCAGATACAGTCCTGTGTATAATTCTAGTTGATTCTGAGAAGGATTCAGGTTTAGATAATCTAGGAAATCATCGTGGAGTCCTTTTATCAGAGTCTCTCCTGCATTTACATTGACAAGTGCAGTATACAGAACGCGCTCTTTTTCCGTAAAGTGATTATATAATATATAGAAGATGACATAGAGCAGAATCGCGACGATTACGAGCGGTAGCTTATAGTAATCCCAGATATACTGCAATTTTGCCTTGCCTTTCAGCGTTTTTAGATTTTTGTCCTGTAGAGTTCTCATATAGATTCACTTTCTTTTAGTTCGACTGGTTCCTGCATTGTAACCACCTCCTGTTTTTCTTGACAGAGCAGCAGGATATTGGAGAGCAGGTAAGAGCAAAGCAATGCGCACAGTCCTTCACCAAAGATAATAATAGGGGTGAAAACATTGATGATAACAAACGCCATCGCAAAATAAATTACAGCCATGACTGCTGTGCAGAGCAAAAAACGCATACCAAGCATAATCGCATTTTTGAACATTGCTTTTATGGTATTGTCAAATCTCGCAAGCAGCGGGAATATGTACATCAGAATAATAGCATACGCGACAATACCAACGAGAAAAACTGCTGTGGCAACAGTCCAGAAGGCATTTTCAAAGTGCATGTGGTAAAATATATAACCATCAAATCCTAGAACAATTCCCACAACGAGAAGAATCAGCCAGATAATGGTACTCTGCCTAAAATTTTCTTTAAATGAGTGGAAAAATGCTTTTGTCAGACTGTTTTCCTCGTTCTTGACAACTTTCAAAGTGACATAGAACAAAGCAGTTGTCGAAGCGCCGATTGTGAAAATAGGCAGACAGCAGACCAACCATAGAATATTTAAATATGCACTGTAGGTTATTTTGGTGATAAAGTTCATAACTGGTCCTTCCATATTAAATATGCCGCGCATAAAAATTCTCCCTTCTATATGTAAATACAAATCTTTAAAACTGTTAAATTTTAATCTTCTGTTGATTCTCTGTAGATCAGGCTGGTTTCTGTATAAATCCTACGGAAGTTCAGCGATGGTTCCTTGATTCTCGACATGAGCAGGTGTACTGCGGAGAAACCCATAATCTGGCTGTGGATATGGATCGTGGTCAGTGTGGGGGATGTCACGTGCGATTCTGGAGAATCATCAAATCCGCATAGATAGATATCCTGCGGCACACGGATTCCTAGCTGTTTGAACACATACATAGTGTCCACGGCCGCAAAGTCGTTTGCGCAGATAAACACATCTGGCAGTTCCTTCAGGTTCTGAATTTCTTCCAGCAGATATTCACGATAGGGGCTATACCCCGGAATTTTGGCGCCTTTTTTGTTTTTCGTAATGCAGTATTCTTTGGGGCAGGAGAGTCCCGAGAGGTACATGGCGTTGCGGTAACCGAGGAACCGCTCATAAAAGGACTGGCAGTGTGAGATGTCGCCGATAAATCCAATGCGTTTTTTTCCTCTGCGAATCATCTCGCTTACAAAACAGCCAATATTTGTCTGGTTATCCATATAGAGACAGTCTGATTTCAGTGGATGATTAAGATCTGCCACTGGCGTATCCACAAAGAGTGTCGGCGTGTCGAGTTTACAGAGCATGTGACAGTAGTCCTTGTTAAACATCTCAACACAGATAATTCCGGCAGTTCTTTCTTCATTGTAGGAGCTGGGAAGAGACAGGTTCTCGATCTCATGCTCCTGAAGTCGATGCATAGTGAAGCCATAACCTAATCCAGAAAGTTCTCTTTGGAATTTGTCTAACATAGTTGAGGCGAAGTGGGAGTTTCCTATAAAACTGGAGGTAAACAGTGATATCTCCCGCTTGTCTGTCTCGGGTGGGAGAGAGACCTCTGCTTTGCCGGAGCCATAGATATTTACATAGGAAAATTGTTTATATCCCATTTCGACTGCCTTTTTCAAAACACGTTCCCTAGTAGCGTCGGCGAGCAGCCCTGTGTTATTAATTGCTTTGGATACAGTGTTGCGGGAGACACCCAGCGCGTCTGCGATGTCCTGAATGGTAACACGGTCAGCCATGGATAATCACATCCTTTCTAAATTTGTTTTTGAAATACTGATATTATTATAATGTAAAAGAGAGAATGTGTCAAATGTAAAAATAAACAAAAAGTCATTTTTCCGAAAAAAAGATAAAAATATTTGCAAATAATCGGCAAGTAGAACACTAAATATAAAATTATAAAAAAATTTTCAGCAAAATTGTAAAAATACTATTGACAAAATGTAAAAAAATATGATAACTTGTATTTACAGATGTTGAATCGCGATTTTTACAAATGCACAAAAGAAAAGAAACAAATGTAACTTCTAAAAAGAACTGAAAACAAAAATTCAGGACTAAACAAAACAAGAAAGGAGCAAAACAATGGGCAAAACAAAAACCGTTACTGCAAACAAGAAAAATGCCGGTTTGCACAACTCGCTTGTCTATGTTGTCCAGCACTGGCAGCTCTATGTATTCTTCCTGCTCCCAGCGTTGGCGCTGACGATTATCTTCCGCTATATTCCCATGGGTGGAATCCTAATCGCCTTTGAGAAGTATAATCCAATCCGCGGCATACTGGGAAGCGAGTGGGTGGGGTTCAAGCATTTCCAACGCTTTCTGTCATCGCCTGATTTTCTGAGCTATCTGGGAAATACGATTAAGTTAAGTGTTTTCGGTATGCTTTGGGGATTTCCGGTTCCAATCCTTCTGGCATTTTTGCTGAACAGAATTGAGCGCAAGGGCGTAAAAAAGAAAATTCAGTTGGTGCTTTATATGCCAAACTTTATCTCTGTTATTGTACTTTGCGGTATTGTTAGAATTTTCTTATCTGTCACAGGTCCGGTCAATCTGCTGCTTGGCACACAGATTAATTTTATGACTATGCCACAGGCATGGCGTACTATCTATATTGCCAGCGGTATCTGGCAGGGCGCAGGCTGGGGTTCTATTATTTATACAGCGGCACTGTCAAATGCAAGTACAGAACTAAAAGAAGCGGCAGTGATTGATGGAGCAAATATTTTCCAGCAGATTAAGGCGGTGGAGTGGCCTGCGATTAAAAGTACGGTAGTTATCCAGTTTATTATGCAGGCAGGAAATATTATGAGTGTCGGATTTGAGAAGGCTTATGCACTGCAGACTGATTTAAACCTTACATCGTCAGAAATCATTGCAACCTACGTATATAAGAAAGGTCTTATTAACGGTGATTACAGCTTTTCAACCGCAGTGGGATTATTCAACACGGTCATCAATGTAATATTGTTGGTTGCTGTGAACAAGATTGTTGCAAAAATGAATGATGGCCAGGGAATATAAAGGAGGAGCAGCATGAAAAAGAAGAGTAGATTTGCTAGATATTCTTTGCAGGACAAGGCATTATTGACAATAGGCTACATATTGCTTGGATTGTTTGTCATTGCGATTATTGTTCCCATGATTTACATTATTGTGGCATCATTTATTGACCCTGTTACTTTACAGAACAAGGGAATTACCTTTGATTTTAGTAAATGGACGCTGACTGCATATGAGCGTGTTATGACCAATAAGCAGATATGGGTTGGTTTTAAAAATGCAGTTATTTATTCTGTGGTATTTACTTTTGTTTCGGTTCTAGTTACGATGTTGGCAGCTTATCCTATGTCAAGATCAGATTTCAGAGGAAGAAAGCTCTTTAATATTATTTTTGTAATTACCATGTTCTTTGGAGGCGGTTTGATACCAACTTACTTGTTAATCAGTAATATGGGTTTGAAAAACAGCATGTGGGCGATTATCCTTCCAGGAGCCTTCAGTGTTTGGAACATGATTATCGCAAGAACATATTATCAGGGTATTCCGGGTGAACTTAGAGAAGCCGCTGACGTGGACGGTGCAAATGAGCTTACGTTTTTTTTCAAGATTCTGCTGCCAGTATGTATGCCCATCATTGCGACGCTGTCTCTGTGGCAGTTTGTTGGCATGTGGAACAGTTACTTTGATGCAATGATTTATTTGGATGAAACTTCAAAACAACCCTTGCAGCTTGTACTTCGCGCAATCTTGATTCAGAGTAAGCCTGATGAGGGAATGATTTCAGATATGCAGAGTACTGCAGAGCGTGCACAGCTCAGTGAGTTGCTCAAATATGCAACCATTATTATTTCAAGTCTTCCGCTGCTTGTCATGTATCCTTTCTTCCAGAAGTATTTTGACAGCGGAGTTATGGCAGGTTCTGTAAAGGGTTAATTAGGAACTGGGAATGTAAAAGTAAATAAAGAGAAAAGGAGAGTAATTATGAAGAATAAGTTGGCAAAAAGAGTAATGGTTCTTGCGCTGGCAGCAAGTATGTTCGCTTCCTTGACAGCATGTGGTGGGAACAAGTCAAATAATACATTGAATACTGGGGAAATGCAGGAAGTGGATGTAGCAGATCTTCAATTCCCATTGGCTGAGAAAACGACCCTGACTGGAATGACACAGTATCCGGCAAATACAGAATCCGATCCGAATAAGCGTACTATTTTCAAACGTCTGCAGGAAAAGACCAATGTAGAGATTGAATGGAAAGCAATTCAGGGTGATCAGTGGGGTGAAAAGATTACACTGGCAATGGCGGATACAAGTACATTGACAGATTTTATTTTTTCCGCAGGATTTGGCGACAATGATTTGCTGCGGTACGCTGACCAGGGAGTCATTATTCCACTAGAAGAGTATATTGATGCTTATATGCCAAATTTGAAAAGCATATTTGACAAGTTCCCTGAATACAGGAAAATGAGTACGGATACCAATGGTCATATATGGGCGCTTCCATGGATTGAGCAGCTTGGTTCTGAGAAGACAGCAATCCAGAGTGTGGGTGATATGAGTTTTATCAATAAAAAGTGGCTTGATTTTCTTGGGCTGAAGATTCCGACAACTGTTGACGAGTTTGAGCAGGTATTGATCGCTTTCCGGGATCATGCTTCAGAGCTGCAGAAGGAATTTAATATTGATGGAAGCATTATTCCAATGTCCTGTATTGTAAATGATGGAAATCAGGACCCGGCTATTTTGATTAATGGATTTGGCGAAGGATATGGCGATAATGATCAAGGCAGACATATTGCTGTTACGGATGATAAGAAAGTGATTTGCACCGCAACACAACAGGGATTTAAAGATGGAATTACTTGGCTGCACTCTCTGTATGAGCAGGGGTTAATTGATCCAGAGGCATTTACACAGGAATGGTCTACTTATGTTTCAAAAGGGAAATCGGGACGTTACGGCGTATGTTTTAGCTGGGACGCCGCCAATATTATAGATGATTTTGCAGGTTGGGTGCCGCTTCCCGCACTGACAGCAGATGTCAGAAACATTACGCCTGAGAATGGTTCCTTTACCAGCGGCTATGACCGCGGACGTTGTGTTGTGACTGCTGTTGCAAAGAACCCCGCGCTTGTATGTGCATGGCTTGATCAGATGTATGATCCGTTCCAGTCTCCGCAAAATAATTGGGGAACATATGGCGAGGATGATGACTTCGATATCTTTGTACTTGGAAAGAATGCAAACGGGGAGGATATGCTGCAGCATGCACCGCTTGGAGATGCTTCTCCTGTAGAAGTAAGAGAAGCTGAAAGCGTAAACGGACCGCTGGCGATACTGGATGAATACTATGGTGTCTATGTTACCTGTCCAGATGATGCACAGTATCGTCTGGACTGGATCAAGGATTATTACACGCCGGATATGAACACAAAGTATGTTTATCCAAATGTATTTATGAGTCAGGAGGATACAGAGGAGCTTTCCAACCTACAGACTGATATTACAAAGACAATCAATGCAAAGAGGTCTGATTGGATTATGAATGGATTCACAGACGCGGACTGGGACGAGTATATTAAGAGTCTTGACGCTTATGGACTAAGTGATATGCTTGCGATCTTCCAGAAGTATCTTGACGCGTATTACGAATAAAATTAAATAGTATTTATAAGTCTGAGAAGAGTTGGCTGTACTGCCGGCTCTTTTCAGTAAAAATAATTTAGTAAAAGCAATATAAGTTGTAAGGAAAGGGTAAAAGGTGATTGGTTATGAACAGCCAGACACTGCGCGAGGCGCGCAAATATGAAGAAGCTTCAGAAAAAATGATATCGGCGGACCACAGACCGGCATTCCACCTATCTGTTCGTACAGGGTGGTTAAACGATCCGAATGGATTCTCTTATTATAATGGAAAGTACCATATGTTTTATCAATATAACCCCTACGATTCACATTGGGATTCCATGCACTGGGGTCACGCTGTGAGTGAGGACCTGCTGCACTGGGAATATTTGCCCGCAGCGCTTGCGCCAGACGAGTCGTATGACAGGGACGGATGCTTTTCGGGAAGCGCAGTGACACTGCCAGATGGCAGGCAGCTACTGATGTACACCGGTGTCGTGCGAGAGCGGCATAACAACGGCGCCATTGTTGACAGCCAGAATCAGTGCATTGCAGTGGGCGATGGTGTGGATTACGAGAAGTGCGAGAATAATCCAGTAATAAATGCGCAGGATTTGCCAGATGGATTCAGCAGACATGATTTTCGAGATCCGAAAATGTGGCAAAAAGAGGATGGAACTTATTGCTGTGTAATTGGAGGCAGAACGGAAGAGGGAGGAGGACAGATTTTGCTGTTTTCCAGTTCTGACGGATTCTCGTGGAAGTACGAGAAAGTGCTTGCGGCAAACAATAACCGTTTTGGTCTGATGTGGGAATGTCCAGATTTCTTTATTTTGGATGGCAGAGCGGTTTTGCTCACCAGCCCGCAGGATATGCTTCCAGTTGGATTTGAATACCACAATGGAAACGGAACCCTGTGTCTGATCGGTGATTTTGACGAGGCGACAAGTACCTTTACGGAACAGCATAACCAATCGATTGATTATGGTATTGACTTCTATGCGCCGCAGACAGTGCTGACACCGGACGGACGACGCGTTATGATCGGGTGGATGCAGAACTGGGATACCTGCAGCATCAAGGCTCAAAATACATTGTGGTTTGGACAGATGAGCATTCCAAGGGAACTGCATGTTAAAAATGGCAGGCTGTACCAAACACCAATACGGGAACTGGATCAGCTACGGCGCAATCGGGTGGAATACCATGATGTGCTGTTAGGAAACAAAATCAGTGACAGAATTGTGCTGGAGGAAATTAGCGGGCGGAAAGCTGATATGGAGTTGACCATTAGACCAGAGGAAGGACAGGATATTTACCATGAGTTTGTCCTGAATTTTGCGGAGGATGATAAATGCCACACGTCGCTGAGCTTTCATACTAGAAATTCGATATTGAAGATCGACAGAAAGTTCTCTGGTTCGAGGAGGGCAATTATACACCAGCGTAGGAGTCTTGTCAACAGTGAGAATGGCGTGTTGAAGCTGCGGGTAATCTTAGACCGTTTCAGTGTAGAAATTTTTGTCAATGATGGGGAACAGGCAATGACAGCAACAATCTATACAGAACAGAAGGCGGATGGTATTTCTTTTATGGCAGACGGCGCTGTGCGGATGGACATTACCAAATATGAGCTGGCTGATTAATGATGTGGAAATATGTCGCTTTGCGGCTGTGGTTGGCGCGTATAAATTATGAAGTGCACGGCAAGGGTATAGAAAGTGGCTGGGATACAGTAAACGGAGGATGTAGGAATGAACAATAAAAATAGGGAAAAATTGGAAAAACAGTTTGATGTAGTGGCACTTGGGGAGTTGCTGATTGACTTTACGGAAAATGGTTCAAGTGAACAGGGAAATCCTCTGTTTGAGGCAAATCCCGGCGGCGCGCCCTGCAATGTGCTGGCGATGCTTTCAAAGCTAGGATGCAAAACAGCCTTTATTGGAAAGGTTGGAAAGGATTTTTTTGGGGAGCAGTTAAAAAACGCAATCACGGAGACGGGCATCAATGCCAGAGGGCTGCGTATGGACTGGGATGTGCATACAACACTTGCTATGGTACATACATATCCTGACGGCGACCGTGACTTTTCTTTTTACCGCAGTCCCGGTGCGGACATGATGCTGCGGGAGGACGAACTTGATGAGAAGGCGTTGGAAAATACAAGGATATTTCACTTTGGCACACTTTCAATGACAGATCCAGAAGTCAGAGCGGCAACCAAAAAGGCTGTCGGGATAGCAAAGGAAAGCGGTGCAGTAATTTCCTTTGACCCCAATCTTCGTCCGCCGCTATGGAAGTCGCTGGATGACGCAAAGACACAGACTGCCTATGGTCTTTCCCAGTGTGATATTCTCAAGATATCTGATAACGAGATCCAATGGTTTACCGGGGAGATTGAGTTTGATGCTGGTATCTGTAAATTAAAAGAGCAGTATCATATTCCGTTAATCCTCCTTTCCATGGGAAAGGAGGGCAGTCGTGCGTACTATAAAAATCTGTGTGTTGAGGTCAAATCGTTCCTACAGGAAAGTACGATTGAGACGACAGGGGCGGGAGATACTTTTGGTGCTTGCTGTCTGTATCATGTATTACAGTGCGGATTACAAAATTTGGATGAACAAAAGCTGACACAGATGTTGACATTTGCGAATGCAGCAGCATCCATTGTCACGACAAGAAAAGGCGCATTGCGCGTGATGCCGTCGAGAGAGGAAGTGGAGGCTTTGATAAATCCATGGAAAGGAAATTAAAAAAGTTATATGGTATTTTGTGCCTGTCTATGAGCTTTCTGATTTGTAGCTGCGGACAGTCCAGCGCGAAGGACAAAGATTTTTCCGAACTGACAACACCAGGGAGTCAGGAGGAGGCGTATGAGTACCGCACGTTTTTCCTGCCTGCCAAGGATGGGCCGATTCAGCCGTATGTCGGAGATACAATGCCGTATTACGAGGACGGGGTGTATTATATTTACTATCTGAAAGAAGGCGGCGACTCCTATAACCATTCCATATATCTTACGACTACAAAGGATTTTGTGACCTACACGGAACAGGACAAGGTCGTGCTCGAAGCTTCCGACACCGGGCAGGATGCCTGGATTGGTACGGGGTCTGTCGTGAAGGCAGGAGGAAAGTATTATTTCTTTTATACTGGTCATGCAGACTCGGCAGACGTGGAATACAAAGAAAAGATAATGGTTGCTGAGGGCGATGATCTGACAGCGTTTCACAAGATTTCGGGATGGGAGCTCACGCCGCCTGACGAGCTGGGGCAAAAAAACGATTTCAGGGACCCGCAGGCCTATTATGATCCGGATACAGACACGATATCCCTGACAATAACAGCGTCGAAGGACAATGTGGCAAGGATTTTGAAGTATACGGTCAGCGCGGACCTGCAGGAAACACAGTATGACGGCATTATTTTCACCAACACTGTAGGGGATTTCTGGAATCTGGAATGCAGCGATACATTCAAGATGGGTGATAAATGGTATCTGACGTACTCGGCGCAGGATGATACGCTCTGGTACGCTTCCGCCGATGAACAGTTTGGACCTTATTCCGAGGCAAAGCGCCTGGATGGAAAGCTGTTTTACGCGGCAAAGCATGTGGAGGATGGCGAAAACGCGTATATGGCAGGCTGGGCAAGAAGGTCAGAATCCCCTACCTCCACACGGAGTGTTTCGGCATGGGCGGGGAATCTGGTCGTACAAAAGATCATCCAGAAAGAAAACGGGGACCTGGCGCTGGCTCCGACAGACACGGTTATGCAGCAGTTTCAGAACAAACGCAAGCTGCTGTTTGGCGACACGCAGATGTCTGTCGAGGCGGGGGATGCGTATCAGTACGCCGATGTGTGCACCTGTTACGAAAGGTTTCTACTCAAAGGAAACTTTACATATTCGGGAAGCGGCTCCTTTGGGCTCTGCTTTGACTACAATGGCGAGGCTGACAAATACAAACTGATCTCAATCTGTCCGGATGATAACATTCTTCAGCTCTCATTTAATGAAGGAACCACGCCGATTGCGGAGACGGAAGTTCATCTTGAGTCTGGAAAAGAGTACTCTTTTTCGTATATACAGGAAGGATGTGTGGGGGTGTTTTATATTGACGATATGGCGGCACTGACAGTCAGGCTGTACGGTGTGAGCGGAAAGCCGATTAAGCTGTTTGCTGAGAACAATTCTGTGACATTTTCAGCGTTGGAGCAGTATTCTAACTGATGAAAAGAATTGAAATAGTGTGGGACAAATTTTAATTTTGTGGCGTTGGATTGTTGCTCAATTACAGTTGGGGACCATGTACTTTTTGGCACAAACTGCACCATGGCAACGCCTATGCACCCATTTTGCCCACAAGAGCGAAATCTGTATTTGGAGTATGCGAAACCGATTGTGATTGGTAATGACTGCTGGATTGCTTTGGATGTGACTATCTGTGGCGGGGTTATGATTGGAGACGGCTGCGTTATCGGTGCCGGAAGCGTTGTCCCTAGTACACCGTTTTTTAATTCCTCATATACCAAGCACTCGCTATTTGCATCATTGCCGCGTTGTCGTCAGTCAACGATGCCACCGCATTGCCTCCTTCCTCCGCCTTGCACTGATACAAATATCAAGCACTTTGTATACGAGGATTAAAAAAACGGTGTACTAGGGATATTCCAGGTCATGGCTAATTAGAGGTAATCAAAAGAGGAAAGGAAAAGCATAATCCAGACGGAACCGACGATGCTGTCAAGAAATATTTGTGGAATAGCAAGAAACCTGCTATAATGGACTGCGAAAACCCAAATCCGGGAGAAAGGCAGGAACAGGGATGCATATAAGCTATAAGCCCCTCTGGCATACGATTGTGACATTTCAGATGTGATACAGTTGGAACATGAAGAAAAATGTACTGATTCGACAGGTAATAAACTGAATTTGTGACGCTCAACTAAGCGTTTAGCATTGAATCAACGCTTAGTATATTCTAAATGGATTCTCTTTTTGATATACTGTGGTTAAATATAGCAAAGGAGGTTCATTGTATGGATCAGAAAAAAATAGGTGCATTTATTGCACAGTGCAGGAAAGAAAAAAGTCTGACACAAATGCAGCTTGCTGAACAATTAGAGATTAGCGGTCAGGCAGTTTCCAAATGGGAAAACGGAAGAGGAATGCCAGATGTGTCGCTTTTACAGCCTTTGTGCGATGTTTTGGGTATTAGTTTAAACGAGCTTTTTTCAGGGGAGCATATATCAGCGGATGAATACAAAGGAAAAGCGGAGGAAAATATTTCCAAACTTTTTAAAGAAAAGCAAATTGCCAATCTTAAGCCCGTAAAATACTTATTCTCTATATGTGCTAATGTCACTTTGTTTGTAGCAGTGACTGAATTAGCGGTTGGTCTTGTTGGGAATTTTTTTAATTCAACTATATTGAAAGCCATGTTAATCAATGTTTCTGTATGGATGATATTGTTTTTGGTTTCAATGGGCAAACTGGTATACGACAAGAAAAAATTGAAAAACCTGAAGCATTCAGGAGCTTATATAGACTCCGAAATAGAGGAGATGATTCCGGCAGTCTGGATTAGAGTAGCGAACTACGTCAGTTGCAGAATTGCCTGTCGGTATATTTACGAGGGTAAGGAATACAAAGCAGTAAGTAATTATTATGTTTTGACACAATTTACGCGAAAAGAAGATTTATATGCGAATATTTATATCCACAAAGATAATCCTGCCAAATACAGTGTAGAGCTTTTTCAGACAGGCCGATAATTCAGACATCTTTAAAAATCATATATACCTATCCAAAACTGCTATTGTAAGAATATTAATTCATGCAATGGCAGTTTTCATTTACGCTTTTTTCTCTGGCCGACATAGCCTTTGAAGAATTTCGATTTTTTAAGGATATGTACGAGCTGCTTGCAGTAAAGCGCAGCCTGTTTTTCAAGAGGGCTTCCCCTTGAAATTTGCAACATCCTCTAAATCCTGCTTCAATTCTTCGGCAATGGTAGTTTGCGGCGCACTCTCACTGTCAGACTTGTGTGTAGCGCGAATATCACGGATGCTTACGCTTATATCATCCTGTATCATGTGGCTGAAATATTCGTTATCCTCAATGTGTGCAGCCTGTAAAATCCGAAGGTGCGGGTCATCTTCTCCAGGGCGGTAGCGTTTTATAATTTCGTGCCGGACGGTATCAACAAGGGAGTTGAGGTTTTGAATCTGCATGGAGGCAAGTCTATCCACATAAACCTCAATATCAGTCAAAAACTTTATAAAATCCTTGTGGGTAGCAAGTTCACACAGCAGACGGTTGTTAATCCGACCGCCTTTCAAAAGCGCAACCATTTCATCACTCAAATGCAATTCTGTTAAAGGCGTGTTGACCTGCTCCCTGTTATCTGTCCAGCATAACAGATAATCAATGAACACCCCATAAAAATCTGCCAGCGTGATAAGGTTGCCATGATTGATTTCTTTATACTCATTGGATTCATAGCTGGCAAGGGCAGATTTTGAAATCTGCGTCAGTTGTGCCAATTCTTCCAGATTAAGCCCTTTGTCCTTGCGCAGTTCCCATAGGCGTTCCTGTATGGTGGTCGCTTTTTTCATGGGCGCACGCTCCTTTCTGGCGGCTGCTTTCCTGCGCAATATGTTTTACGATGAAAACGGGAGACACGTCCGAACCAAGAAAGAGATACTTGATGAAAACGGGAATGTACGCAAAGGCTGTAAAATCGTGAAGAAAGGCGAAGTCTTTTTACCGCCAAGAATAAGCTGGTGAACTACCCATTGGCTTTAGACAATGGGTAGTTCACCTGACTGAATATATAAAATATTTAGAGTATTTTAAGGCACATATAAAACAAGGAAACTTAGATATTGTCAATAAAATGACAGATTTCACAAAAGCATTAGAAAAAATAGAAAATGCAGGGAAGAGAAAATATGGCTGTGGGGCATTTCATAGAATGTATGCAGTAGACATTGATGGAAAATTATATCCATGCCATAGGTTTGTTGGTATTCCAGAATTTTGCGTTGGAAATATATACGAAAAACAGGAAAAAGAAACAGAACAATGTCAACATGTAAATGATAGATATAAATGTTCGGTATGCTGGTTAAAGAACTTATGTGGTGGAGGTTGCGCATATGAAAATTATGTTGAGAATGGAAGTATAAATATTGCATCGGCGGATTTTTGCCATCACATGGAATTGCTTTATAGTGCAATTATTGAAATCTTTATTGAAAAATACTATATAAATGTAAAATAATAAAATAGAATACAAAGATGTAAACTTTGTTGAATCACAAATGCATAATTACGTGAAAAACATAGAAAGAAGCCTATTGTATATTATCGATTTTCAGTATGATTGAAAGGGATATTTTTATTAATGAGAGCTGTCGTAAATAAGACAATCTTTCTAATATATAATCTGAAGTAACAGATATTACTACCTATATTGCAGGAAAATTACATTATCCGACAGCTCTGCTAAGTTATAAAAAGAATCCTATAGATCGAATGAATCTTCTGTAATTAGTAGTTGCTAAAGCTATTAAGTTATATTTTCGGTTTTTTTAACCTATTCAATAAGCTCTTGTATCCCTGCTTTTATATGGAATTTTAATACAACTTTAATGAATCTTCCGCATCCACCCACATCTGTATATTTCCTTCAAGATATAATCTTGCATATTCAAGCGGTTCATCTATTGCCAAAGCATTTAAGGCACATTCAGAGCAGGGAGTAGTTTTCAAGCCTTCTTCCGCTTTATTGCAGTCTATCCGTAAAAAGTAGCCTGCATAGGTGTATACATCAATACTGTTATGGTGGATATTATATGTTGCGTAAATCATATTCATTTTTTATCTATCTTCTTTTCATTTTTTTGAAAGCATTTCAATCAGTTCACAATCCCTGTATATTTTATGCTATAATGTTTTATGTGATTTTGTTTCCCTTATTTTTTCCCTTGTCAGGGTTCGTAATACCCTATGGAAAGATATAACACAAGGGAAACTTTAAGGGAAAGCTTACCTGCAATAAACTTATTGTTTTCAAGGGTTAGCGGATATTTAAATAAAAAATATAACGGCTAATATTTCCCTTAAAAATCATCAAATCACAATCGGAATTTTCACCTGACAACTTTTCGCAAACCAGGAAATGTAATCATTTAAAATTGCTTCTACAATAGACTTCAACAGGAGGAAAAAAGCATGGAGTGGATAGTAGCAATGCAACGGGCAATTACTTATATGGAAGAGCATATTATGGAGGAAATCAACTATGAAGATGTAGCGAAGCAGGTGCACACTTCAAGTTATGAGTTTCATAGGGCATTTAGTTTTCTTACAGGGATGACTGCTAATGCCTATATTCGCAACCGCAGGCTGTCATTAGCTGGGAGAGAAATTGTAGAAACGAATGCAAAAATAACCGACATTGCTCTAAAGTATGGTTATGAAACACCAGAGAGTTTTACAAAGGCATTTACAAGATTTCATGGAATCGCACCTAAATTTGCGAGAGAAAAATCTGCGAAGCTCTTACTTTTCAATCCACTTGTTATTAAAATAATTGTGGAAGGTGGTAAAAGTATGGATTACAGAATCGTACAAACAGAGGAACAGAAATTTATTGCATTAGTAAGAAGTTTTAGAAATGAAATCATTAATGATGAGGAAAATCGTGATATTCCTGATTTTTGGGGAGAGTGCCATGATAAAAATTTAGTAGAAGCGATTCGCAATCTGAGACCGGAAGGAAAGCGCGACTTGTATGGGTTATGTTCTCCTACAAAACAAGGAGAGGGTACATTTGAATATGGTATTGGTGTCTTGATAGATGGAGCTACATCAGAGTTTGATACCGCTGAAATGGAAAAAGCAGGTTATAGTATCTGGGATGTGAAACCGGGAACTTATGTTGTATTTGATTGCATTGGTGAAGATGGTGATTGCATCGGTGATACTTGGTCAAAGTTCTATAAGGAATTTTTGCCACAAATGGGATATGAATCGGAAGCAGAAACAGACTATGAAATATATTTTGAAAATGGAAGAAGTGGTCTATTCTGTGAACTATGGATTCCGGTAAGAAAGAAATAGGAAAATTTGCAATGTTAAGACACTTGAAACATCCAACTTGTCGAACGGACAGCCTATCAAAAAACTAAATAATTTGCCGCCCGCCAGCGGCACACCCAAGCAGGAAATCTGAAAGGGTATCCTGCTTGGGTGTGCCCGGAAGAAAGGAGGGCGCACATTTGCCATGCCCGCATTGTAAAACCACAATCATCGACAAATGCGAAGCCAACAAGCCAATCTGTTGCAAGATGAAGCATGGAATCCCCGGTTTGTGGAAGCCCTGCAAAATATGAGCCGTCTGGAATATCTGATGGACGTGCTGCTCTCCGGGACATCCGGGAGCGGGCAGACCTTATCACAGGACACGGAAAGGAAGTGAGGAACCTTGAAAGACGAATGGCAGAGCTTGCCGCCACAGATACGGCAGAAAGTAAAGAACATGGCAGAAAGCACAGAGCCGACCCGGAGCGCCACTGAAGTCAAGACCATACTGGAAACCACCGAGAAGGGGGGATTCTGCAACAGTATCCGCAACTGTCTGACCGTGTTCCAGTGCGACCTGCTCCTTTCCGGGGCGGCTGCCTACAACCTGCTGACCGACCGCACCGACATTTTAAAGCTCATCGGCTACAAAAGACCCCCAAACAGCCCCATGACCGACATGGACATGAAATATATCCGGCTGTATCTGGAAGAAACCTACGACCTGACAAGCGAAAAGAAGATACAGGACGCCGACCTAGCCGCCCATCAGAACAGCTACCACCCTGTCCGGGAGTATTTAATTTGATGGGGATTAAGAGATAAATAAGTTTTGCTTGAAACAGGGCTGTCGTGAATGACAGCCCTGTTTGTATTATGCGCACGAAATGTATTATTCTTTGTAAGTGCAGTTTTCCAGAAATTCTGTTAAGATTGCGGTTAAATCTTCTGAAAAATTTTCCTGACATGTCAGTTCCACACAAATTGCATTATTTTCATATACACCGAAAGCAGATACCCCACGTGCATAGGGATTATTCGCTCCCGAAAAAGTGTATGTTATCATTTGGTAAGTCTGCCCGTTGTAGATGATTTCTTCCTCTGCTGAAATCTCATAATTGGATTTTCCTCTCTCAAGCCAGGAGTCTCTGTTTATCTGCGCATTTTCTGCGTTGGAAAATTCGCCCAGAAGTAGATAGAGTTGGGCATCATACAAATCTACGGTATCACCATCACTATTTTCATAAGGTTTAGCGTCTCCAATTCTCCATGATGCATAGTACAGTCCATCGCTTGCTAGTGTATCCTTATAATCGTAAAGGATAAGGCTTTTGTTTGTGTTGTTGATTTCAAGATGCGAACCGACCTTTAAAAAAGCTGTGTTTTCAATCGGTTCTTTCTCGAGTGTGTTAAATGAACAACCAGTGACTGTCAATAATAGAAAAAGAAAGCACAGTGTTAATTTAATATTTGCGTTCATAAAATATATCTCCTCTAAGCTTCCTTTTTATTTGTATTTTCAGAGGTAGTTCCTCCATAAGCATAGGTGACTGGAAGGCAGATAAGAGGAGGCTTCATTTTCATATTTTCCCGCAGAAGAAGCTCGACACACATTTCTGCCATTTCCGGCAACGGTTGTACAATGGTAGAACATACATAATCCATATCTCCAAAGAGACGGATACCATCATAGCCGATAACCTGTACATCTTCTGGAACGCGTTGGTGCAGACGTTGCAGTGTCTGTATCACTGAAAAAGCAAGGCGGTCCGTCACACAAAAGATTCCATCAAAGGACAGCTTTCCGTTCTGGATGTGATTTAATAGAAATTTTTCAAATTCCTCGTAAGGTGCGCCATCGTCGAGTATTTTCATTTCGTAATGGAGACCGCGGGAAAGACAGCCGTTTTCAAAACCGGCTTTTCGCTTGTTGGGTTCGTTAGACAAAGAGGAACCAATCCGTAGAAAAGCAACATTTTTGCAGCCGAAATCTGCCAATTTCTCGGCTGCAAGCTGTCCTCCAGCAAAATTGTCACTGGCGACACATGGAATACCTGTGCCCATAGCGCGGTCAATGGCGACAAAGGGAGTGTTTTCCTCAATAACTAGGTTTGGATTGTAGGTTAGACCGATAATGCCGTCTACTTTGTTTTGTTGTGCCATCGTGACGTATTCCTGTTCCTGTGTGGAGTCGGAGCCGGTACAGCACAATAACATTCGGTATTTCTGTTTTAGAAGGGCGGTGTTGATGTGGTAGGCGAGCGCGGCAAAAAAAGGCTCTACAATATTGGGGATTAACACGGCGACAGTATAGGTTTTGTTTGCTTTTAACCCCTGTGCATAGCTATTGACTTGGTAATTTAGTTTTTGGATAGCGCCCTCCACACGAACTTTATAGGAGTCACCTACGGGTAGTCCGTTGACAACCTTGGATACTGTGCCAAGAGCAACGCCGGCTTCGCGGGCGACATCTTTCATTGTGGGGGCAGAAGATTCTTTTTTCATATTGAAAAGTCCCCTTTCGGATAGTATGAGATAAAGAACAGCTCAGAATTAATTTTGCAGGGAGAATGCCAAATTTGGAATAAGTTGCCAGTTCGTTTTTCTAATTATGTAATTAGGACATAAACAGATTGATTTATGAACAGTTCCCTGCTGTGTACGTGAAATAGCGTGAAAATATGTATGGTTTACAAAAAAGTAGAACACTATTTTTTCTGTTCTAAATTTGATTATAATTCATAAATAAAAAATTGTAAAGTGGTTTTAAAATAAATTTACGAAACGTTTCATGAAATTATATTTCTAAATCACATACATTTTGCACAAAAATAACTGTATAAAATATATAAATATGTCAAAGAGACTAAGAAATTATAAAAAAAATATTGACTTTTAATAAAGAAAATGATAACGTAACTATAACAACAAATAACGTTTCATGAAATAATGCAATAATAAAACCAAAAAATTTCACGATATATTTCTGTTGATTTCACGAAATATTATATCGGCGTTGCTTGTTGACAAAAATTATGGATAGAGAATTGCTGATGAATCAGAAGTGTGGATTGTGCAGGATATGTCTTAAAATAAACAGATAGTTTGGCATAGTTAGGACCACCTAGGCGCAGAAAAGTGCGAGAAGACTTGCTGAGCAGCGAGATAGTGAAAGTAGGATACACAAGTTATTTATCAGCAGTTCCCAAAATGAAAGGAGAGAAAGTATGAGCAAAAAATCGAATACTAAGAATTCGGCTATGGCGATGTCACTTACTGTGAAACCGACAGTAATGATGGGAAAACCGCTGAAACGCCGGATACTGGACAACTGGCAGCTCTATGTAATGCTCCTAGTGCCTGTCGTGCTAACAGTAATCTATAAGTACATACCAATGTATGGTATTCAGATTGCATTCCGAGATTACAAGGCAAGCCGCGGTATGTGGGGAAGTGAGTGGGTCGGACTGGAATGGTTTGAGCGATTCTTTACGGCGCCGACGTGCGGACGTATGATTAAGAACACAGTACTGTTGAGTTTTTTCAGCCTATTGTGGAGTTTTCCAATTCCGATTATCTTGGCGTTGATGCTCAACCAGTTGCGGTTCCAACGTTTTAAGAGATTGACACAGACTGTACTCTACGCACCGCACTTTATTTCAACGATGGTTATCTGTGGTATGATTCGGATTTTCCTGAGTCCTTCCGGTGGCCTGGTCAACCTGATCGCGGGTACTTCCATTGATTTTCTGACAGAAGCTTCTGCGTTCCGCACCATTTACATTGCCTCTGGTATCTGGCAGGATGCAGGCTGGGGCGTTATCGTCTATATGGCTACGTTGGCGAATGTGGACACCTCTCTCTACGAGGCAGCAAAGGTGGACGGTGCTTCAATGTTCCAGAGGATTTTGCATATTGATATTCCAGAATTGACTTCCATTATGGTGTTGAATCTCATTATGAGTGCAGGCGGTCTTATGAATGTCGGATTTGAGAAAGTGTGGCTGTTGCAAACAGATTTGAACAAGGCGACGAGTGATGTTATTGCAGTATATGTTTACCAGCAAGGTATTGAAAACGCCAAGTACAGTTACTCGACAGCAGTGGGACTGTTCAATACAGCAGTGAACATTATTTTGTTGATTGTGGTCAACAAGATTGCCGGCAAGATTTCTGAAGACACAAGTTTTGTATAGGAGGTGTGATATGAACGCAAAAACAAAATCCAACAATACAACGGGATTTTCTGAAAAAACGAGTGACATCATTCTGGTCATCATCTGTGCAGTCGCTTTGTTTATTGTTGCTTATCCGCTGTACTATATACTGATTGCCTCTGTATCAAATCCATATGATGTGTATGCAGGGAAGACATTTCTGTTTCCAAGTCAATTTACACTGGATGGATATAAGGCGGTATTTGCGGATTCCCGTATTGTGACAGGCTACATAAACAGTATTAAGTACACAGTTATTGGTACAGTATTTTCCGTGCTGATGTTGTATTTATCAGCTTATCCGCTCAGCGTCAAGGATTTGCCAGGAAGAAAATTTATTAGTATCTTCTTTATCTTTACCATGTATTTTGGTGGCGGGCTTGTTCCAACTTATTTAGTAGTAAAGCAGACGGGATTGATGAACAGTATGTGGGCTCTTTTCCTGCCAGGCGGCGTTGGCGTCGGCAATATGATTATTATGAGAAATTTCTTTGAGAATAGTATTCCAAAGGAAATGATTGAGGCGGCAGGGATTGACGGCGCATCCAAGTGGACGACATTTTATAAAATTGTAGTGCCGCTGAGCCGCTCAATTATGGCGGTTATGGTAGTGTTCAGCATGGTAGCATACTGGAATGACTGGTTTACAGCGTTAATTTATCTGCCAGGTGAGGAGAAGGCTCCACTGCCGTTGATCTTGAGAAATATATTGATTAAAAGTTCCGCAAGTGCAAGTCAGGCGAGCACAATATCAGGTGGTTATGCAGAATTGAATAAATTGACAGAGATGATTAAATTTTCATCTATTATTGTAGCAGCGGCGCCAATGTTGGTTATTTATCCGTTTGTACAGAAGTACTTTGAAAAAGGATTTATGGCAGGTGCAGTGAAAGGTTAACAGGAGAATTAATTATAGAAAGGAAGGAAAATGTTATGAAAAAGACAGGGTTATGGAAAAAGGCGGTTTCTGGTACTCTTGCGACAGGGCTTGTGGTTTCGATGACTGCATGTGGTGGAGGAAAGACTGCAAGTACAGTAGAGCCTGGAACGGCGAGCAATGATGCTTCCCAGACAGAATTTACAATTATGGGCGGTATGAGTGCGCTGAGTAAAGGGTATGAGAACAATGAGGTTTTAAACCAGATGCAGACGGATGCCGGAGTTAAGATTGAGTGGAATTGCATGAGTGATTCCCTTGCGGAACAGGTCAATATCAAGATTGCGGGTGATGACCTTCCAGATGCATTTATGGGTGTTGGATTTAATAACTATGATTTGACCAATTACGGAGAAGACGGTGTGTTTATTGACCTCACGCCATACCTGACAGAGGAGTACATGCCGAATCTAAGTAAGATTCTTGAAGAAAACCCTAATATAAAGAGTGCTATCACAATGAATAACGGCGGTATCTACGGACTTCCTGCCGGAGAGCAGATGGGCACGGCTGGTATTGGTGCAGACAAGGATTACAGCATCTATACAATTCCTCAGTTCTCTATGATTAACAAGGCATGGTTGGATGATCTAGGGCTGGAAGTACCAACTACTTTAGATGAGCTGCACGACGCGCTAAAGGCATTCAAAGATAATGATATGAGTGCAAAATATTATGGAAATGATGCAGGAAGCACAATTCCTATGAGTACAGGTTTTGACCAGTGGTGTTGGGGACAGAATATCTTTTATGCAGGTTTTGGCTTTACCGACTGGCCGAATGATGTCTGCAATGATTTGGTTCTGCGTGATGATGGCAAAGTTGATTTTGTCTGCGCAACTGATCAATACCGGGATGCGCTTACCTATTTTCATGACTGGTATGCAGAAGGATTGATGGATATTGAAATGTTCAGTCAGTCCGATACACAGCTTATCTCAAAATGTTCACAGGGATATGTCGGCGTTGCGACATGGTGGTACATAGAGGAAGTGATGGGTGAGTATGCAAAAGATTATGTATTCCTTCCGATTCTCGACGGACCTGACGGGACGCACAACGTTACTGTACGTACTGGCGGAGGTATTAACAGCGGAAATTTAAATATTACAAAAGATTGTAAGAGTCCGGCGAACTTGTTGAAGTTCTTTGACAAGTGGTATGATCCTGAGATTGTAATGCAGCTTCAATATGGTCCAATTGACACTTATTTTACTCAGAAAGACGACAATGGAGTATGGTTGAGTATCACAGATGCTGAGGCACAAGAAAAATTTGGAAAGAGTGCAGGCGAGCTGAAAGGTGAGTATGAAGTATACGGTCCAAAGCTGATTTTAAGCGATTATTACAATACAACATTCAAGATGGAAGACCGCGCAATTGAGCGTCTGACAGACTTAAATGATTTCTGGATGCCATATGTTGACAGTGCTGTGACATATCCTGTAGACTGTGTATTTACCAAGGAAGAGCTGGATACTATCGACAGATATAAGGCAGATTTTGAAAGTACTGTTTCTGAGCAGGAAGGTCTGTGGATTAAGGAAGGCGGTCCGACAGACGAAGCGTGGGAGAGCTATCTCTCAACATTGAAAGACAACTGTGGCATGGAAAAACTGCGAGAAGTTTACCAGGCAGCATATGACCGCTATGCGGCAGCAGCGAAAACAGAATAAAAATGTAAGAAATAAAATTGCTAGAGCTGATGGTCAATTTACAGGCTGTTGGCAGAATGGAGGTTTTTAATATGATAAGTCACATTTTGCGGGAGGCACGAAAATATGAGGAGACAGTGGAAAAGCAGATAGCCAAGGAGGTACGTCCAGACTTTCATCTGTCCGCGCGTGTGGGGTGGATGAACGATCCCAATGGATTTTCGTACTATGACGGGAAATACCATATGTTTTACCAATATCACCCATATGATTGCCATTGGGGACCAATGCACTGGGGACATGCGATAAGCACAGATATGTTGCACTGGGAGCATCTTCCGGCAGCGTTGGCTCCCGATGAGCTTTGTGATATGGATGGATGCTTTTCAGGGAGTGCTGTCACCCTTCCCGATGGCAGACAGCTACTGATGTATACTGGTGTAGTAAAAGAACGCCAGCGCGGAAGGGAAGCGCGGGAGTTGCAGACGCAGTGTCTTGCTGTGGGAGATGGCATTGACTACGAGAAGTATGAAAAAAATCCTGTGTTAGACAAAAAGGATTTGCCGGAGGGCAGCAGTAGATATGATTTTCGGGACCCCAAAATGTGGCAGAAAGAGGATGGTACATATTGTTGTGTGATTGGTAGTCGGCCAGCAGACGGAAGTGGGCAGATTTTATTGTATACGAGTCCTGATGGATTTCAGTGGAAATTTAAAAGCGTGCTGGTTTCAAACAATAATCGGTTTGGAAAAATGTGGGAGTGCCCGGATTTCTTTCAACTAGACGGCAAGTGGGTGCTGCTCACAAGTCCGCAGGATATGCTGCCGCAAAGCTTTGAGTACCACAATGGAAATGGGACACTCTGTCTAATTGGTGCGTTCGATGAAGAGATTGGTAAATTTCAAGAGGAGCATGACCAATCTATTGATTATGGTATTGATTTTTATGCACCGCAGACAGTGCTCACGCCAGATGGACGTCGTGTTATGATTGGATGGATGCAGAATTGGGACACCTGCCAGCAGCGGACGACAGATGTATTATGGTTTGGGCAGATGAGCCTGCCCCGCGAATTGTCTATTAAAAACGGCAGATTGTACCAGACGCCACTGCGCGAATTGGAGGCGTTTCGTAAGAATAAAGTGGCTTATCAGAATGTTACTTTTTCAGATGTGATAGAGCTGGAAGGAATCCGTGGGCGCAGGGTTGATATTGAACTGGCAATTCGCCCTGGAGAGGAACAGAATCTATACCATAAATTTGCGCTTCGCTTTGCACAGAATGAGAAGTACCAGACTTCATTGAGTTTTCGTCCGAGAGAATCCATATTGAAAGTGGACAGAAAGCATTCTGGTTCGAGAAGGGCGATTATCCACCAGCGGCGCAGCAAGGTAAACAGTGTAAACGGGGAGTTGAAACTAAGGATTATATTAGATCGATTCAGCGTTGAGGTGTTTGTCAATGACGGAGAACAGGTTTTGAGTGCCATTTTGTATACAGGGCAATCGGCAGATGGAATCTCCTTCTTTGCGGATGGTACGGTGAATATGGATATCGTGAAATACGATTTGATTGTGTGATTGTGAAAGGAAGCGAGTGATTTGAATTTCAGGAATATCCGCAAAAAGCGGGGGATTTATTTGGCGGCTGTCATTTCTGTAATTGCTGTTCTATGTGTTGGCTGTAAGGATTCAGGCAGCAATGCAGACAGTCCGATACTTCATCTTGCCTTTGATGAAAAGGGTGGCACAATGGTTGCGGACAGTGCTGGAAAAGTACAGGATGCCGAGGTGCATTATCTCTATAGTAATGCGGCATACATGGAAAATAAAGATCCCGGATGGCGAGAGAGTGGTGTGGAGGGCGGTTCCCCATATGCACTAACTTACT
>DEPD01000193.1 GCA_002358575.1 Lachnospiraceae bacterium UBA3401
GAGGTAAGATAACGCCCTCTGAAAAAAGGTTACGTTATCTTACCTCAACAAAATTGGAGCTACTGTAACTGTCATCCACACGTTCAGAAACCACTATAATGTCATCTTTGTCTTTCAGGAAATGTTTAATCAGGTTCTTCCGATTGGAAATGCTGTTGCTCTCTGCCTTTGCTGTACTGGCAGCATCGCCATCTTCTTTCGACAGTCTTACATAGATGGCTGCATGGTAGATTTTGTCTACTGCCTTACCCATATGCGTAATCCTCCTTAAAAAATTATTAAGCAGGACAAACGCCAGTAAACTTTTATTAGATTTGATGCTGAAACAGATATGCCTTTCTCACTGGACACCTGTTGTCTTTTCTCGAATCTTATATTAACATAATTTACGGCATTTTTCCACTGCTTTTTTATAAATTTTCCATGAGCCATCTTTCCAGCATATTCCGTGTTCTTCTGTCAAGCCATAAGGAGCAGATTTTCAAAAGCATCCTCGAAGCTTACACCGTTATTTGCAAAACCAATTTTTACCATTATATTGCCGACCTTCACCAGATAGGGGTTTCCTACCTTCCTAAGATACTGCGCTTTCTTTTCTTCCATTGTCTTGTCTCTGTCAATCCTTATCTTACTGGTGTCACTTTGGTCAAAGTTCAGCGCCGTTACCTGCTCGCATAATACGATACTGTGCTGGTCCAGCTCTTTCGCTTTATATGCCGAAATAAAGACATGTGTTGGAAGGTTCCTTTTCTTGTAAATCTTCGTAGTCAGTGGAACAACCGTAATCACCGGGCTGTTTTTATTTGCCTTGTTATTACTGACTATCACCACCGGGCACATACCATCCTGCATATTTCCCTGATACTATATGCCCAAGTCAGCATACAGTATATCGCCTCTTTGTATCTTCATCAGCAGCCTGCGCCTCCACCCCATATCGGTCTTTCCTTATCGGCAGGACACTTTGTTGTGTCATACATATGGTGCTGCATGGTAGAAAGCCCAAAAAAGCTGATGCCGATGTTAGCTGCATCATGCATAAATTCCTCCAGATCGGATTCGTCCTCTGTTATGTCAGCCATGTTTTCTACTACAACCGTATCGTACTAACCACTGATCAGACGGGTAATCAGCATATTTACTGCATCACGGTCAATATCCCTGTTCGGTCCCTTGTTAATGATAGCTTCATTCATCAACGCTATCCCTGCCATACTGCACTTCTGGCTGTTCTCCTGAATGAGCTGGCGGATATTGCTTTCCGATTTGTTGGAGTTCATAAACATAATTGCCGGATGCACTAATGCACTGACAGCGACACTTTTCACATTACTGCACATGATAATCACCTATACTTTCTCATATTTTCATTGACTGAAACAAAAGAGAAGTTTTTGCCGGCATTATCCTCTCATATAGGAGAACCTTGTCTGCTGTTATCTGATAACTGCAAGTCTTGCCTGTATCAGAGGATAACATGGCGTTTCCGCCACATTACCCTTCTGTTTCATCTGTGTTAATTTTTGCTTTTTCCCGTATAATTTCATGTTATCTGCAATAATATATCCTATATCCTTCACTCTCTGATTCTTCATTCTGATTTTTTAATGAAGAATCAATCGGTGGTGCCTGTATACACAGGCTCTGAAAATAGGACAAAATTTGACAATACAAAATAAGGAATAATTCTCACAAAAACATTTGTTTCATGCTAGTTGTATTCCTTTAATTCTGTATATTCTATATATAAATCAACTTCCTCTTTATATCTTCTATATAGCAAGTAGTCTCATTCATTAACTAATACATCAATCATTATTATTTAAATATATTTCACTCACTACAATTTGTTATTAATCAACAAAATAAAAACAAATAGCACAATAATAATTCTAATTATCATCTGTACTGTTTGTTCCTCATTTTTTCCTTTGCAAATTAGCTGAATTATATCAAAATATATGGGCATGCAATAATACATCCATATATAATAACTAATAGCGCAAATTTACAAAAAGTTTGCTTTGGCACTCTCTTAACAAAAATAAAATTGTAATTTGCCTATTTTCCTTTTTGAACTAATTTTCCATTAGAATTAATATTAAACTTCTTATTTCCTAATACAACCATATATGTATTGCTTGTCAGACTTAATGCTGCGATATTTCTCTCATATTCACTACTGAGATCTTTACATATATAGTCAAGGATTTCCTCTCCTTTTTCTTCAAAACAAGCATTTATTAATTGATTATCTGCTTCATATGTTGCATATAAATATATTTTATCAAACGTATTAATAAATTCCTCGCTTTTATCTGAATCAATTACCATATGGTACAATGACAATTGTGATGTCAGAAAATATCTATATCTGGCAACTATTTGAAATACCTTATTATATATATTGCCTACCACTTCTTTCTCATTTACATGTATAATACTTTGTATTTCATCTTTTTGGAAAAATTGGTAAGCTCTAAAATCATATTTTGATACAAATCGTCTCAGTAAAATATTTTTCTCTCTTTGCCAATAATGATTATTTCCATTATATTTATTGTTAATTGATGTTGAGGCAATGCAATTTTCTCCTCGCTTTATTATATCAGGTTCATACGACCTCCACCATCCATCATTTGGGAATAAGAAACCTCTGTCTGTATTTAATTTATATCTCATATCATAAATTTTATTTCCAGGATATAGTACATATTGATTAATATGAAAAGAAACACATAATTTATCATATTTTTCCCATACTTTTTCGATTTGACTTAAAGTATAATGGCTACTTTCAAACTGTTCACCTGGATAGTTCATTATAAAGTTAAACATCCCAAGCATATTATACCTTTGGCACAATTCAACTGCCCTAAAGAAACTATCATTATAATTTTGTGCATTTGGGGTTTTATTCATTAGATTCATCAAAGTATCTTCTGCCAATGATTCTACTCCAAAAAATAAATCAATATTTAGTTCTGATAATGTGGCTACGAGTTCTTCAGTCAGCCTATCAATTCTCGTTTCTGCCCAATATGAATACTGCGGATAATTTTTTTTCAAGAAATCAACCAGCTCTTTCGTTTCATCTAAATTTGTACCAAAAATAGGATCTGTAAACATTAATCTTTTTAAAGGGAAATACTCAGCAGCCCGATTTATTTTATCCTTTATTTTCTCAAATTCTATTTTCCTATATTTGATTAGGTAATCGTCGCTTTGAACACAAAAAGCACATTTATAAAAGCACCCTCTGCTAAGGCTAATAGATAATTCATCTGACTTATACGGATATAAGTCATATCTAAGAGGTTTTTCCTCATTTAAATCAAGTATTTCTCCCGTTATAATCTGAGGCATATTTTTTCCATTACATAATATTATATTTCTAAGTGCATTTTCGCCCTCTCCCTTAATTACATAATCAACGTACATCTGTTTACCAACAAAGTCCTCTGGAACAGCAGTAGGGTGATAACCTCCAACCACTAAAGTTGCTTTTGGATACAATTCCCTACATATTTTTAATATATCAATCGATGCCAAATAATCATACGATGTATAACAACTTACCGCAACAATATCTGGATGCCTCTCTTTTAATACACCATTTACATACTTTCTAAATTTTTGAATTTCTTCAAGTGTATTAGGATAGCCAAACAGCATTTCAAAATCAAGTATTTCTATATCTGCAATATCAGCAACATGACTCATTAATGACAATAAAGAATACTTTACTGGTGATGGCTTTCCTGCCTTATAATTGTACTTTGTAGAACCTATAAATAAACATCTTGGTTTCATAATTCACCTCAAATTATTAATTTTTTTAATGAACAAACTCTTATTCTTTTCTATAAACTTTTTATCAGGAAAATCTTTATTAGCAATTTCAAGCAATAACTTTATTCTACATCCCGTTGCTTTTCTTATATATATTTCTCGTTGATTCCTGTCAAAATATTTCTTAATTTCGTTAAATTTTTTTAATATAAAGTTATATGACCAAATACTCATATCCTCTATATATTTGTAATATTGATTACACCACTCATCAGAAAAATCGTATTCTACAACTGCACCAAAAGTATCTTCTATCGGTTGCATATTTGCAACTAAACTCTTATACTTTTTGAAATAAACAGTAGTTGTATACAATGTCATTTTTTCATGTATAACTATCTGAATGTCCTTACTAAGTTCATACAGTCCCCTCAAATTTTCAATCAATTCTGCTCTAGTTACAAGAGGATCTGCTAAAATAGCATATCCTTGGATAGATATACCATTTTTTTTTAATATTTTAACCGCCTTAAAATGATTATCAGGAATTTCTTTTTTTTCATATCGTTCAAGTTGACTTGGCGACATACTTTCTATTCCAATGCTAACATACTTCAACCCCACTTCTGCCAAAAGACTGATCACACTCTCTGTTATACAATCGCTTCTACAATGTATTGAAAACTTTATATGTATATTTCTTTCCTTTAATGCCCCCGCAAACTCTTTTGCCCTCTGAATAGTTAATCTCCCAGAACCCAAAAAATTACTATCTGTTAATCTCATATAATTAATGTTAAATTCTTTATTCAATTTTTCTATTTCATCCATAACTTCGCAAATCAAATATTGCTTATATATTCCTGGAAAAGAATCATGATAAAACTCACTATAACGGCAAAAAGCACACATACAAGGACAACCAGAAGAAGATTGTATCATACCTGTTGAGGATGGCATAAATTTTTTACAATATTTCATTTTTAGTTCTTCTGACAATTCACTTTCTATAGGGTATGCAAAATTCATATTGCCATATAATTCCCGGCAAAATTCTGTTAAGGATACTTCTAATGGTCCTTTTAATATCTTATTAATATTATGAAATTCTTCCATAAGCTTATCTGGAAAGACAGTTGGTAAATATCCACAAAAATAAACATCAATATTTCTGTTATATTCCCGCATTTTTAATAAAAAATTATGTAATAACTTAGGCGCATAATTATCTATATTGACTAAAAGCAAATCATATCTTTTGGAGGTAAATAAAAAACTATCTTCTAGTTCTTCAAAAAAATCTACTGTTATATTAAATCGTACAAGCTGACACCATAGCCATCTCCAAACAGGCAGAATGTCAAAAATCGTTGACGCATTTTTTTTTAAGATTTCGCGCGATACATCTAAAATTAAAATAGATTTATATTTACTCACTTAATCCCTCCTGATTCTCATTCTTCAATAAACGAATATACTTGTTTTCATAACCTTTTATTAAATTACATAAAAAAGGTATTTTTTTATTTACAGCTCCCACCTCCGTTTTTGCCCAACCTGGACAATACAAACACATATATTGTTTATCACACTCTCCACATTCAAATTGTTCATTTTCAATTTCAGTTTCTGATATTATATTTGTCAAAGTGGAGAATGCCATTTTAAGAGGAATTGTATGTAAATCCACACTATATTCTCTCATAAAAAAACATAACTGCAATCTACATTCAGGATTTATAACAGATGGTTGGCATTGAATACACTTTCTAATATCTTTTACTTTCTTATTTGATTTACGCACTTGGTCAAACATTTGCAGACTTCTTTGTACGTTGTCAATATTAAACCCAACAATTTCTTCAGGCTCATACCTATAATTCAATACTTCTGTATCCCCATTATATCTAGGCAATATGCGAACCTCAATTTTTGTTGAAATTTTTCTCTCTGCTAATTCTTTTTGCATCTTCTTGACCATATTGGGATTATTTTGCCTTAACAAAGGGATTTTTACTGCAACATTTACTTTATTCTGTTTAAGAAACAAAATATTGCGATACACATAGGAAAACATGTTTTGTCCCGTTATTTTGGTATATGCAATCTCATCACATCCGAACATTGATATCTTTATTAATGCTGGTTTTTTTAAGATAAGCAATTCTTTTATATCTTGAGTCATCAATGTCGCATTTGTATAAAGACTTATAATAAATCCCTTTTCCCATGCATATGTGTATATTTTAATAAAATCAGGATTTATTAAAGGTTCTCCACCAGTTATTACAATTCTTTGAAATCCTAAATCCGCTACTTGATTTAATATTTTTTTTGCTTCCTCAAAATTCATATATTTTTTTTGTTTTTTTTCATCTCCCGGTATATAACAATGAATACATTGCAAATTGCAATGATAATTCAGTTCCAAAACAATTGTTTTGTTAATATTAATTGAAGATATTTTATCCATTCTATTTTTTTTCCTTTCTAATTTTTTCCATCATATGATTTGCATTGTATCTTAAAATTGCTTCTTGAAAATCATCTTTTTTTTCCTCCATATATTTTTTCATTTCTATAGTAAATAATAAAGAGTCTGCGATGCTTTCCTTATAGATATCACATAATTCTTTTGGCAATGGTTCCATCTGGTTGTTCTCGTTTAATTTTTGATGAAAGCATCTCCCATGACATCTCGATGCTGCCCAACAAGAATTGCAATTGTTGCTAACCTCCAAAAATTCCTCCCATAATTTAATCATACTATTCTTACATAATCCATTGTACACATCTCCAATACGAAACTTTTCATTTCCCACTAATCGAGTACATGGATAGATATAACCATCAAGACCAATTGCAATAAACCAGTTTCCAGCGCCACATAAAAATGGATACTCATTGTTATTATTAGCTCTTTGATACGATGAACTCATTTGCTTAGAACTAAATGAATTTTTATCTCCTTTATAAATATCTTCACAGCCAATTCTAACAACTTCTCTTTGCTGCTTTAAAAAATCATCATATGAATTAAGATCAAACTGAAATGATTTTTTAGGACAAAGCAATGGATAATCTACCATATCAATCGAATAAACATCAAAATTTTCCTGTTCAAAAAAATTTTGCAATTTATGAAGATCGGTACCCTTAGTAATAGTTGATCTAATAGAGATTGGAAGTCCAAATTTTCTAAGAAGATCAATCCCTTGTATCACTTTCTCAAATGATTCCTTACCATTTGCTAATATACGATTTGAATCATGTATTTCCTTTGGTCCATCTAAACTTATATTTACGATTATATTATACTCTTTAAAAAATTCTACTATCTCAGAGGTAAGTAATGTTCCATTAGTTGTCAATGTAAAATACATTTCTTTGCCATGGTATTGATTTTTTATTTTTTCCCAAGTCAATACAATATGTCTAATTACCGGCATATTTAGTAATGGCTCACCACCAAAGAAAACCGTTTTTTGAAACGCTCTACTTTTACCACATGAAAGTATATAACGAAAGCATTCTTCTCCCATTTCTATAGACATCAAACCTCTTTTATTATATGTACCAGATGTACCACCATAACAATATCTGCAAGCCATATTACAATCTTGAGATATCATTATGTTCCCTTCTAATATATCAATTTCTTGTTCATTATATTGATTCATTGCATTTTTACATTCTGTATAAAAATCTTTATTAGAAAAATCAAGTACTTTTCTTGTTTTTAGATTATCTAAGGTATTCAATACTGTATCAACTAAATAGCTATCATAAGATTTTTGAATCAAGCTAATTGGCATTCCGCTTTTAATCTTCATTATAATTTCATAAACTCTCTTGCTTATTATAACGGGTTTTTTTGCCCAATAATCTACTATCATATACTTGGCATTATATTCAACTAAATTAATTCCATCTAAATTCATTCTTTTTCTCCTATTTTCTTTTTTGATGTTGTAAATATAATAACAAAGTTTCTTTAAACTCATTACGATAAATATCACAAAGTTCATCGGATATTTCTATTATTTCACCATTGTCTTGAGCCATCTGCGCTAAACATCTCCTTTTACAAGAAATAAAAGCAATACACGAATTGCATTTTTCGCTCTTTTCTAAAACCTTCAAATAAATACTCTTTATTTCTTTTTCATAAATTCCCTTTTTATAATCACCAATACGATACTTATCCTTTCCCACCATTCTTTGACAAGGATATATGTATCCATCTGTACTAAATGCTGCACTACACCATCCCGCACTGCATTTAAACGGAAAAAATAAATTTTTTATTATAAAGCTTTCACATCTACGTTCAACCATTTTGGCATTAAAAGATTTCGTATTGCCTCCAGCAATATCCTCATATCCATTTAATAAAAGTTCTTGTTCTTTATTTACAAAATTTTTAAACTGCAAAAAATCCCATTGATATCCTCTTTGCTTCGTTTTTAAAGGAAAATCAACTGGTATTATATTAACCAAGCTATAATTATGTTCTTTAAAATAATCAAATAGCTCATTCAAATCTGTATCACTAGTCGCTGTTGAACGAATTGTAAATTTTATATTATTCTGTTCTAATAATTTTATTCCTTTTATTACTGAAACAAAAGTATCTGTTCCATCACTAAATTTTCGATTACTATTTTGAATTGTAATTGGTCCATCAAGACTAACAGTAACTCCTATTTGTTTTTCTTTTACATATTCGATAATTTCAGGTGTAAAAAGTGTCCCATTTGTTGTAAACGAAAAAGTTACTTTCCTTCCTGGAAACTGAATTTTAATATTCTCCCAAAAGTCTACAATATGCTTTATTGTCGAGAAATTTAATAACGGCTCTCCTCCCATAAACTTAACTTTTTGATGCTTAATATCTCCAGAATTTTTAAGGAAAAGTAGAAAAAATTGTTCAGCCATCTCTCTGCTCATAATACTGCTATTATTAAACTGTCCACTACTTCCATAACAATACTTACAACACATATTACATTCTTGAGCAATCATAAAAACACCTTCCACTAACATTGGTTGCTTAGGTTTGATTTCCTCAATAATTGTTTGGGCATTGAAAAATTTCCTTTTTGATAAAAAACATATTTTACCTTTTTCTATCATTTTATTTATGTATTCAAAAATTTTGTCAACCTTATTTTTTCCAAATCGTATTTCCGCTTCTTTTCTAGTTCCACCACTTTTCATCTCTTTCAGAACTGCAAATGTTGATTCGTTTAACAAAAACATATTTAATGTATAATTATCAATTAATACAAAATATCCATTTATTTCAAATAGTACTATATTATCAGAAAGCATTATTGTCTCCATTCGCTTTAACTTGGATAAAACTGCATGGCAAATCTATGTAACATAACTTGATTTGCCATACAGCAATACCCTTTTTGATTTTACACTCAACACCTAGTGATGATTCGGGAATAAATCTTCTGCCGGATCAAGACCAAATGGACAATTAATTGGAACATCACAATCGTTCAGTTCCACTTCCTGAAAATCATTTTCAGTATCCTCTAGCTCTGTATTGTAGTTCTTTTCTTCACTCATACCTGTCACCTCCTTTGTTTTTGATTTTTATCATTCAAATCTCAAAGTGAGAATTGAAAGCCTGCACTTGCAAAATTTTTATTTTTTTACATCATAGTATCATCTCTAAGTACCTCTGCCAGACTAATTTTACGCACATTTCTCCATGCAAGATAATACGCCAATGCTACAAAGCCTAAAATCGCTAACATGAATAAAATGATAGGTATCAATGGAGCCTCAGACATAAAAACTCCCACTTCTACATAACTCATCCGCAGCAGATACCACAACGCAATTAGTACAAGTGGAAGACTGATTAAAATCGGCTTCCCAGCTATTACCAATGCCTCTGTGCAAAACATTTTTTTTAGTTCCTTTGGTGTTAAACCAACTGACATATACCTTGCAAATTCTCTCTTCCTTTGCCGTACAAATCCCAATGTATTGGAAAATACGTTACCAATACCAATGATTGAAAGCAGAGTGCAGAAACCTCCCAATATAATCATCATCCCTTGTATCTGATTCTCGTTAGTTTCATATTCCTGAATACGATTTTCCTGTTCTATTGTATATTTTCCATCTAAAAGACTTGCAATCTCATTCTGCAACATATTCAATTCTTCTAAAGTTACATCTTCTTTTGCTTTGACACAGATATAGCAATCTTCTTCCGATCCCCCGATTTGCCCTTTTACCTCTTTCCATTGTGAAGTTGAGATAAAATGCACCAACTCATAATAATCAATTTTTGCATACTCCTCCCTCAAAACAGGAGTTTCTTTTGTATAGGAAAGAACAGGTATTTCCGCAATCATTTCTTCATTACCAGACTGTCTTAAAACAGTTGTTGTGTTTTCATTGACATAGGACATATAAACCGGATGCCGAAAATCTGGGTTTGTCACATCACGGATTTGATTTAAAATCACTGCCCCATCAAGTCGTGGCGTAATACCAAGCTGCTTACAATATGCTAAAAAACTGTTATCGTCCAGTATAACAATCGGCGCATTTACCAGCCAGCCGCCATCTGTCTGTGTTACATAGTTAGACGCATGAGAAAATCCACCAAAAGATTTCATTTCCGCACTCACTTCTTCCTCTGTAAGCATCCTCTTTGCCACAGCTTTCTGATATGCGATGGCGCTTTTCACTTCGGCAAACTGCTGAATATCCTTTATATCTTCAAAATCATCCACTTTCGTATCTTTAAGAGTAACCATCACATCCCATACCCCCTGATACCTCTCAAAATAGGTTTCCCTTGTACTAATTGCAGAAAGAGAAAAGAAACACTCCATGACCGCAAAAGCCATAAATGAAATTACAAGTGATAAAGATGCTGTCCGCAGGGCTTTTTTCTGTGCTTTTAATGCATTGCCAGCCAGTTCTCCCTCCACACCGAAAAAAAACGCGAGTAAACGGGAGTTTTTTTTCCTCTTTAATTGCAATTCGCCGCTGTTTCTGATTGCTTCCAATGGTGTCAGTTTACTCAATTTTCTGGCTGGCAGCCATGCAGAAATCCATATAGTAATAATCGTTACTGACAATGTCAATATTAAAACCAGCGGATGATAACCAAAAATGGCTTTATGCCTTCCTGCAATATCGCTTCCCAACAGAACATTTACCATTTGCAAAAGTCCCATACTCCCTACTATGCCTAACAGGTTGCCAGCGATAACCGGAACTGCACAGAGAACAGCTGCCTCCTGTAAAAGACATGACCGAATTTGCTTTGGCGTGGCTCCTATACTTGAAAAAATACCAAATTGATGTATTCTTGCGTTCATAGATACCGCAAAAGAATTATGAACAATAATGATCAGTGAAAACGATACTATCAATGTAACCAATAGAAACATCGGAAACAAAAGTCTTGGTGCGCTATCCCCTTCGCCACGAATCAAGTACATTGCCAAAAGTTCATAGTTATAAACAATATTTTCCGGCAAAGTTCCAGTCAGTTCCGCAATACGGGGAGTATCCGAAAATACAGATTTCATATCATCAAAATAAATATCTATTGCAGGTTCCGCTCCCGCATATCCCTTCTCATTTACCACCACCTCTTTTACATTGGCATAATTCTCTATGGTTTCTACATCTTCCTGTGAAAATTTCCCGATAATCCGACTCTGCCAACCGCCTTCCTTTAGTTCAATTCTCTCAACTTCATACTTCCATGCATTATAAAATAGTCCGCACAATAAAGCTAAAAGCAATGCTGAAATAAACGCCGCACTTACCACAGACATTCTAGAAGAACGATTGTTCTTAATATAACCTGATGAATAATCTTTCCACATATTCATTACCTCCGCCGCTCATCACTGATGATATGCCCATCCTCAACCATAATAATACGCCCTGCCTCCAGAGCAACCTTCTCATCATGAGTAATCAGTAAAATGGTCTGTTCCAAATTGCGATTAGAGAGTTTCAGCATATCTATTACCTCTTTGGAATTTTTCTGATCCAAATTTCCAGTCGGTTCATCTGCCAAAAGCAGAGCCGGACGGTAAATCAAAGAACGTGCAATTGCAACCCTCTGCTGCTGACCACCAGATAACTGATTGGGCAACGCTTCCAATCTGTCAGCGATACCAAGAGAACTAACCACCTTTTCAAAATATTCCTGATTTGGTTTTTTCTTATCGAGAGCAAGTGGCATGAGTATATTTTTCTGTACTGTAAGGGTAGGAATCAAATTGTAAAACTGATATACCAAACCTACCTTTCTCCGTCTGAAAATTGCCGCTTGTGTCTGGTTCAATTTTGAAAGGTCAGTTCCATCTATTATAACCTTTCCGCTAGTAGGCTTGTCCACACTGCTAAGTATATGTAACAATGTAGATTTTCCTGATCCTGAAGCACCTAAAATTGCCACAAATTCACCTTTACCTACGGATAAATCAATCCCATCAAGTGCTATTACTTGATTATCTCCCGAACCATATATCTTTCGGACACTTTCACATTTCAAAATTTCCATTTTAATCTCCTTCCTGCTGCATACTACAACATTTACAATAAATAGTATATCAAACGAAAGTTACAACTTAGTGACTGTAGAAACGGATTTCAAAAAAAGCTCCACCACCAGACTTATTTTTTGCCCGTATCGTCCCATTCTGACGTTCGATGATCTCTTTTGACAAAGACAACCCAATCCCAATGCCACCCTTACCTGCATTTTGCCCCCGATAAAACCTTTCGAACAGATGAGGAATATCCTCTTTTGCAAACCCCTCTCCATCATCCCAAATCAAAATCTCTGTATATAATGGATTCTGTGCATAGGAGCAATGGATTGTTCCCCCTGGATTATGTTCCATACAGTTTTTCATCAGATTCATGACAGCTTCCATAGTCCAGTCCATATCTACAATGACACACATCTCACCTTTTTCCGGTATATCAGCAGAAACATCATAGTTGATAAACAGCTCGTGCAAATTATCTGCCGCGAGAACAAGTAATGTGAATACATCTACTTCATTTTTTTGTAAAATCAATGTTCCAGCATCAAGCCGGGATAGCACTAACAGAGTCTCCTCCAGATGTGTTAACCGCAAAAGTTGTTTCTCTATCTGTTCTAGGTTTTTATGATTGGTTTCTTGTCTCATCATTTGAATAGACAAAGAAATGGCTGTAATCGGTGTTTTGATCTGATGTGCAATATTAGACAAATTTTCCGCAAAATCATTCTTTACCAGCACTGCCGATTCCTTTGTCTGACAAAGAAATGTCACTGTTTTATAGATTTCATCTTCCAGTTTTGAAAAATCATCCTCCCCAGAAGTGGAAAGGACAGTTGCTTTTCCAGTATTTACCTGTTCAATATACTCTGCTAAATCCCGAATTCGTATAACTTCCATTTTATTTCGATACAAAAAAGTAAAAGTAAACAGTAAAATCCCTGCTATAAAACCTATTGCCGCAAATAAAATATTTTGACCATAGGTAGAGCCCGAAAAGTCAGAGGTACAATAGCCTAATGCAGATAAAATATCATCTTCTGCAACACCATCAGGATTTCCGCTTTTATATTCTTTTAGTGCACCAGCGATTATCTTTTTTGCCTCTGGCTCCTGCTCCACCACTTCGCTACAAACCGTATTCAGCAACTCAAACTGAAGGCAATTGTAATAGGAAGAAACAACCAGAACAGAAATAACGGAGGCAATCAGACTAACAGATAACACAAACCCCAGAGTAACCAATATCTTTTTCTTTCCACTCATATTGTATCCTCCATACGATAACCTACGCTTCTGACCGTTTTAAGGCACTCTGGCTGATGAAGTTTATCCCTCATTCGCTTTATAGTAACGGTTAATGTGTTATTGTTCACATAATTTCCTTTCACATCCCACACCTGCTCCAAGATTTTTTCCCTTGTAACCGTTTTTCCTTTATTTTGCATTAAATACAAAAGCAACTGATATTCCACCTCGCTTAACCTTATTTCCTCCGAATAACAAAAAACGGTATGACGGTTTTGATCAATCATAATCCCATCACAGGAGAGATACTGTTCTGCCACATTACCTGTCCTGCGCAATAATGCCATAATTCGAGAATACAATACCTCCAATTCAAAGGGTTTCACAACATAATCATCCGCACCACTTCTAAATCCCGATACGATATCTATTGAATCACTGCGGACAGTAAGAAATATAACCGGAAGTTCTTTCCAATTGCTACGAATCCACTGACACATGCTATCTCCATGACCGTCTGGCATATTCCAATCCAATAAGACACAAGTTGGAACATGTTCTTTCAAATCTTGTTTTGCCTTTGCAAGTGTCGCAAAGATTGTTACCTTAAAATTCTTTTGTTCTAAATATTCTTTGACAGCAAACGCAATATTTAAATCGTCTTCAATATAATATAAATCAACCAAATCTATCCTCCACCTTTTTTATATTTATCGGACAGCTAACACCCAATAAAATATGTATTACTAAAACTTATGAAATTTATCCTTGTAAGCAAACCACTCATACTTTATATTATATCAAATAAAAGTGACAATTTAATGACTAAACGACTCTGATACCTATATCACTCATAATAGCCAATAAAAAATCCCCTTGAATCAAACCTAAGTCCAATTCAAGGGAACAGCTTACTTATCGTTTCTTACTATCCATAACAAGCACATCTTTTGTTACCATGCTCTCACTCTTTTTCTTTATAACTTCCTCCTGCTGTGTTTCAAAATACTGAATTCCTTGGTCACTGTGCAGGATCAGCCCGCCTTTTGAAAGGTGCTGTGGCCTAACCAGTGCGATACGCCACTCTGTGGGCGGGGTATCAGTCCATCCTCACCCCGTTCGGCTTTAGCAAGCATGCGGCAAGTCGCGGGAAATGTACCCTTCTATGATTCAATCTTACCCTTCAATCATCCTCACACCCCATGCTGGGATAGAAATGTTATCTTGGTGTTTTACAGACTCACCCGTTAAAACATCCCGTCCATCAGAACCTTCATATAATGCCATCTGCTCCTTTTCAGAATAATTCAGATAGAACCATACGCTCTTTCCAAAATCATTCATTCCTTTACGTACAATAACAGGGAACTCTTCTTTCACAATATTTTTTATACCTGCATCTTCCAATGCTTTAATAAGAATCCGTTTCAGAAGCTCCTGATCCATCATACACCCGATATAATATGCATATCCCTCTGCAAAATGATTTCTGGTCACTGCCGCATATCCATTCCAATTATAATGCTCATAATAAGCCAAAGCCTCTGCACCATCTAACGTTAAAAGCTCCATAAAAACTTTTGCTTCCCTGTTATCTGTCCCTTCTACGATATCTCCCCTCAGCATTACCTTTTTAGGGAATGTAAACAGATGATATTTTACACCCAGACAGTTTCTCAAAATACGCGGCTGCACCTCATGGCTTACTTTTACATTCTCATTTGCAAATCCCGTCTTAAATGTTGCTACCAGACATCCTCCATTTTCCACATAACGGTTCAGCTTTTCCAACAACCTGTCTGGTGCAGCATAAAGCGCTGGAACAACAATCATTTTATACTGCCCGAAATCTTCGGATTCTGGCCATATAAAATCACACTCAACATTCATTCCGTAAAGTGTATCATAAATCCACCTGACCACATCATTATAAGCTACTTTCCCTTTATCAGATTCTGTTGCATCAATGCCGAACCATTTCAATGCAGTTAATGCTTCATTACTTACCAGAACTGCTGCTTCATTTTTCTTTTTCAGATTGACCAGATGACTCCCTATTTCCTGTAGTTCTTTTCCAATCACACATGCTTCCAAATAAATGTCATTCTCATGGAAATCATGGCTTAACAGCCCCTTCCAGTATGTTTCACGGGCATTATGCAGAGAATGCCAATGCCAGTACATCACACTGTTTGCTCCGGAAGCGATATGACTGTAGGCTTGCAGCCGAAGCTGGCCCTTATATGGCAGCCATCCCGGAAATCCCTGTGCCTCCGTTTCCAGAACCAGATAATTATCCTGCTTCAAGGATCTCACCATATCGCCCCCAAAAGCAATCTCCATTCCTGTCAGATCATCCTGCGTTGGATGGTAAATATCTACGCCTACAATCGTCAGGCTTCTGGAGGCATGATAGTGGTTCACATTTGGCTGTACCCCAAAAGAGTATCCCCTCCATTCAAAGTCAAAATTATGTGTCACAAACTGATCGTCCCTCTTGTATTCTTTCACAATACCTGACTGCCAGCCCAAAAAATCATCTACCAATGTTCTCTGGAACTTTTCGAATTCTGCCCCAAGGCTTCCGTTAATGGTTCCCCTGACATCCGGGAAATCTTCCCATGCATTGATACGGTTGCTCCAGTAATCAAGTCCAAACTCTGCATTCATGGAATCCAGGTTATCCTGAAATTTTTCCCGGAGATATTTCACAAACTTCTCCTGCACATTCCTTCCTGCTGTCCCATAATGCTTTGTTTCGTTATCCACCTGATAACCAATTACACAGCTTCTGTGGGCGGTACACTTCATCAATTCCCGGATTACTCTTTCTGCATAAAACCGGAAAACCGGATGCGTGATATCCATAATCTGACGGGCTCCATAAATTCCACGGCCATTTACTGTTTCTGCCAGTACATCCGGATGGGATTTCACCATCCATGTAGGAATTGCATAGGTAGGCGTTCCGATAATTACATGGATGCCAGCTTCTTCCATTGCATCCATTACTTTTTCCACATGGGAAAAATCAAAAACCCCTTCCTGCGGCTCACAGGTACTCCAGGTAGATTCTGCAATCCTGACCGTATTGATGCCAGCTTTCTTCATCATCTGTATATCTTCTCTTAACCGTTCACAAGGCATATACTCATCATAGTATGCTGCCCCAAATAAGATTTCCTTCATCATTTCCTCCTAAACTTGCTACATTTATTCTTCTACAATAAATCTCTCAAGCTCTCCAAGTAATTTTTCTGCATCGTGGTCATCCAGTTCCACTTCAATCGGTTTGTCCAACTCCAGACTAAAAATACCCATAATAGATTTCCCATCAATATGATATTTTCCGTAATGGATATCCACATCCTTTTCAGCCCTGAAAGTTATATTCACAAATGCCTTCACGTCATTTACACTCTTTAATGCTACTTTGCATTTCATAATTTACCTCCTTTTTTATTTTGAGATACGGCGGTTCTTAAGATCAGCCAGAATAGAATCATATTCCCTGTCCAGATGGTAGAATGTAAGTACAATAATCTGAATAACGGTAAGGATAATCGGAATGTAAATGTAACATGAACGGATTGCAGTAAATGCGCTTGCCGGCTGCGACGCAGCAGTCCCCACATATCCTCCAATTGATAAAACAGCTCCTACCAACAGCAGACTGATACCATTCCCAATCTTCTGCCCAAAACTTGCTGCACTGTTGATCAGCCCCTCTGTCCGTATTCCAGTTTTCCATTCTCCATACTCAATCGTATCTGTGACCATTGCGAACATACATGCCGAAATCCCAGCATTTCCAACACCCCTAAGCATACATCCAGCCAGAAGTATAACTAAATTTTCTGCACCGATTCCCATGATTGCATAACCAATAATAAATATCACTGATCCTGCCATCAAAACATTTCTTTTTCCAAAACGCTTTACAAACCAGGCGATAAAAAACATGCAAACAATCTGTGTGGCTTGGAATGCTACAGAAAATGTACCAACCAAATCCGGGTTTCCTAAAATCTCTTTCGTGTAATAAACTTCTGCCGAACCATTGACACCCATTGCGACAAAAATCAGAATCAGGTTAACTGTTGCCATAAGCCAATACTTATTTTTAACTAATGCCTTGAAGCCTAGCAAGACCGGGACATCCAGTTTTTTCCCGTCATTCTCCGTATTTACACGCTCTCTGGTAAAAAGGAATGTAATCATGAATGTAACAATCTCAAGTGCACCAAATATAACAAATGTATATGTCCATGCCCTTGCGTCGTTTCCGAAAAACTTTACTACTGGCAATGTACAAGTCTTTATGAATAATGTCCCACAGGTTGCTAATATCATGCGGAAAATGCTTAAGACAGAACGTTCATATTGATCCTGTGTCATCATTGCTGTCAATGTGGCATATGGGAGGTTAATCCCTGTAAAGAGAACAGTAAAAGCAATATTATAACTGAAAAATATGTATACCAGCTTTGCCGTTTCACTCCACCCTACAGGCACTGCAAACAGAAGAACTGTACCTACAGCATAGGGGATTACTAAACGCAATATCCATATCCGTGCCTTTCCAAAAGGTGACTTTGTCTTATCAATAATCACTCCCATAATCAGATCACTGATTCCATCAAACACCCTGGAACACGCCATAATCACTCCCACAGCTGCCACCGCAACCCCTACATAGTCTGTGTAGTAAAACATTAGAAATGCTGCTACAGCAGAATACATAATATTACTTGAAAAATCTCCGCATCCATAAGCCAGCCGTTCTTTTACAGTGATTTTTTCGGATGCATTTTCGTTAGTAAAATTTTTGAATAACATACTGATTACCTCCCAGTCTTTTTGCAGCCATATATGTCCGGCTGTTTTTTTATGTTATCAGTATAACCTGGGAAGCGCCCTTGTTATATCGTGTATTTTTACTAATTATCGTGTATTTTCGTTTTTTGAAACTGTCCAAACTTCTCCCTGTATTTCGTAGGTGTAAGTCCTGTCTGATCCTTAAAAACCTTGCCAAAGTGACTTTGAGAACAAAATGCCAGATAAACAGCTATGCTTTTAACATCATATTCTGAATAGCGGAGCAGATTCTCAGACAGCCGGATTTTTTCTCTGCGGATATACTGCTGTATCGTAATCCCTTCTACCCTCCGAAATAAATCAGACAAATATGTTGTAGACACTCCTATCTGGTGTCCCATCTCCCCTATGACAATTTCACTATGCAGGTTCTGGAAAATAAAATTTTTCGTTTTTTCTATGAGTTCATTCCGTTCTTTCTTTACATTAATTCTGCCCACCTGTTCTACAAATTCATATTCAGCCTGCCGCATTGCTGCATCAATTTTTACAATATTTTTCATTTCTTCAATTTTGAGGATGTAGCCATCTACCATAGAAAACGCTTCTTCTGGAAGCAGCCCTCCATCAATAGCTGCTCTGGATGCCAGAGTAATGACACAAATTGCTATATTTTTCGCCTGACGCAGTTCATTATTGGAAAGCCTTCCTACTTCTCCTCTATAGGTCTCCTGAAGGCTGCGCCGTAGCATTTCTTTATCACCGCGGCGGATGCTGTCCAACTCCCTTTTCTCTTGATCATAAGGATTATGCGGCAGTTCTGCTTCTTGACGATGAAAAATCACTTTTTGCACGCTCTCTCTGGCTTCTCCAATCCCAATCCCAGTCAATCCATTTTTCTGCCATAACTCGTCTATGGTTAGTTCTTTTCCAGAAATACAGTGGTACAGTGCCAATACTCCTGCTCCAAACACTTTCATATCGCAAAAAGCAGTCTGATGATGTACCCGATCACTTACAAAATGTGTGTCTGTCATAAATTTTTCTAGCTCTCTTGTTGGTTTTATAATGCTGACGGGACCAATCACCAGTTTTTTCGATTCAAAAGGCATGGATGCATACAAAACTGAATTATACTCACAATAAATATCAGGGTATTCTTTCACTTTTCTATCCACAAGCATCATAAAAAATTCAGGATCCATATACAAAGGGCTGCTCTCTGCAATCAAATCCCCATAAACTTTTTCAATTTCATAATCTCTGTTTACAACATAAATATTGCAATGCAGTATTCTAACCCATTGATTTAACAAAAATTTCCAGTTCATGTCTATTACCTTTAATTTATAGTTTATCAGTTGTTCCTGAAATATAATTCTTTCTACAAGACAGACGTTATATGAAGTCAGTAAACATCCTGTAAATAATGGATTCTCCATAGTTCGTTTTAGGAAACAATGTCAATCTACTGCGGTATGCCAAACTCTTACATATAAAACATAAAAGAACTCAACACCAATATCAACTCTATCTGCCTCTTTTACTCGACAAGAAAATCAAAAAAAGCACTCACTATTCTCATTTTTAATATTCCACCCTATAGTATTCTACCATCTCTATCTTTGTAATCTTTGCGTTTCGTCATATTCCATTAGTTAAACCCCTATGCTCACTGTGATTCCATAAGAAACATCTGATATTTTAATCATTATAATATCAAAGGATGTCAAATCGTACAAGAGGAGGAGCAAATACAGACCACCTCAACCACTTCACACGAGCACTTTTTTGACCACTGGGTTCAAAACGACCACAGAGTGTTCATTTTCTCTGACCACGGGGTTCAAATGCTCTTTGGGAAGGGTTCAAAAGTGAACACCCCCTCTGCCGACCTCTGCACATTTTCAAACCGGCTCCAAAAGCAAACAAGGGATTCCAGCAACAGCCAATGTGCCGGAACCCCTTGTTTTCAGCGGTTTTCCCAATATTCTGTTCAATCCCTTTGTATCAATTAAGCGGTTTACATTTCCGTGTACCATTTGAGGTTGGAAAAGCCGTTCTGTTTTGCGTAGTTTTCAAGGATTCGCTTCTGGTTGCTTATGGAATTGGATTTCCCGGAAAGCTCGTCCTCGTGCGACAATCTCGAATAAAGGGCGGTAATGAGTTGTTGGGTGGTCTGTCTTAACATAATGTCCTCCGTCTCCGACAGCCAGCCCCACTATTCCGTAGGTTTATTATACCCTAGGGCGGGGCTGGCTGTACAGTCTTTTCCGCTTCTTTATAGAAGATAATATTTTTACTTTTATATCAAGGCTTATCGTTCAAGTTGATGATGGAAATTTTAATTTTTCTGTGGTAAACTATTTTCATCAAAATCTGTATACTAAGGTGGTATAATAAATGAAAATTGTACAGGCTACAAATGACAATTTGACAGAGCTAATGTCTTTTTACAGTGTAATGTGTGATGTCCTTGGTGAAAAAAGTTTCCTTCCAAACGGGGATAAAGGTGGTTTTCCCTCGCAAGCAATGGTGGAGGAATCTATCAAAGGCAGATGTCAATTTATTGGCATAGAAGATAATAAAATCGTTGCAGCATATATTCTAAATCATGATTGCGACAGTGCATATAATACAGTTCACTGGCAAATCAACGCCGAAAAAAATGAAGTAGTCATTATGCACGCACTTCGTGTTCTGCCGGATTATGGCGGGCGTGGATATTCAAAGCAGCTTGTCGAACATGCAATCCAGACAGCAAGAAGCAGAGGTTGGAAGGCAATACGGTTAGACTGTCTGAAAGGGAATGATATACCTGTCAAAATGTATCAGTCATACGGTTTTAAATATGTGGATACTGTGGATATTACTTATGTCGATATAGGTATTCCCATGCCATTTCATCTTTATGAGCTTGTTTTGGGATAAACAGTTTAAGCACAATCAGCAGTCATGCCCGGTTTATGCGGTAAAAGGCGGCTTATGTCCGGATGCGCTTTCGGCTTCCAGCACTTTCATCATCTTGTCGGCGGCGGTAGTGTCCTGTTTGAAATAGCCGGAAACC
>DEPD01000117.1 GCA_002358575.1 Lachnospiraceae bacterium UBA3401
CTGGTTCCCTTAAGGATCTGCGCCTGTAAAAAAACAAAAGCAGAAATCGCTGCTGAAAAGAAGCGTATCAAAAAGATGGAAAGCAAAAAACAGATGAAACTGAGTGATGAAACGGTATTCACGCACAACTATATGTTTGTGATTACTTCTCTGCCAGCGGAAATTCTTTCCTGTTACCGTTTGTGCTGGCAGGTGGAACTTGTATTTAAAAGACTAAAGTCGCTGCTTCAATTAGGAAGTATCCCAACAAAGACAGAAGAAGCTGGGGAGGTCTGGATTAATGGGAACCGCTGTCACTTCTCACTGAAAAATATCTTGGGATATTGATTTTTCCCCTTCTTGGAACATCCGCAGGGAACCAGAGCATATGGAGGGAGACGAAACTTGTATCCTTTATAATTTTTATGATGATACTGCCAAACATTCAGACAGTGTCTTTTGATATTTTGGAATTGGTAAAGATGTCGTTTATTGAGAAGCGAAAAACCGTCCGGCAGCAGATTCTATGTTTTTATAAAGTTAGTGCGTATAGGAAATTTCCTCCTAACTCCCTCTGCGTTCAAAAACCACGAAACACCCTGCCGGGATTTCTGGTTTTTTCACTCATTTTTTGCACGAACATCCTCCACGGCAGGATTGTAGATTTTGTAAAATCATTTCAAAAACCCTGCTCAGAAGGGGATAAAAAATGGCAAACCGTGAGCGCAAAAATGACCTGAACCAGATAGCAAAGCGCATGAATGCCACAGGCAATGTATATAAAGCCGATGTGGAGAAGTAAAAAAACTAATGAACAAGGTATGGCAAATACAGAAAGCCATGCTCACAAAACAGCCCTGCATGAAACAGTAAGAAACTGTAGAAAAATAACTGACGCATCTTGACTTGGTATCACTTATTTTCCTACAATTCCTAAGCCGCTGTGTCATTTGTCAGAAACCATCAAATTTCGACATCAAAAAAGGTGTACTGCAACTTAGTTTCAATCTTCATTGCAATACACCTCGATGGATAGAATGCTCCGCATTCTTTTTTGTTTCTGTTATTCGATACCTAAATATTTTCGGTTTTCTCTTCCGCATAGTTTAATTCCTTTTCATCAGCTTATTTACATAATTGAGGTCAATAAAAAACGACAGCCTTGATTTTTCAAAGCTGCCGTAAAAATAATAAGTGCACGAAAATATGTCTGCCATACGACGACTTTTTTCTTTTTTCGTCGTACGGCAGATTGATTTATAATTCAGTTTTCTATAAATTGATTTTATAAGTCCGTATTAGAAAGTTCAATTACAATGACTTCCAGGCGATTGTTAAAGCGGCTAAGATAACACTGTTACCCAATTCCATAACATAAGCAGATAGAAGAACCATGTCAGAAATTGGACAACATAAAACAAAGAATCCCCCCTCAACTAAGCGGTCTTTACTTTACGCCAATTTCACCACCAGTGTCACAAAGAAGCATCCGTTGCGAATATCCGCAAACACCTCTCCACCCATAAGTGACATCACCCGTTTGCAGATAAAGAGTCCAAGCCCATTGCCCTGCACCTTATCCGCATTGTTTCCGCGATGAAAGCTCTCGAATATCTGCGGCAGTTCTTTTGCTTCAAGTGTACAGCCCGTATTTGACACCGTGATAAGCTCACAGCCGTCCATTTTATCACAGCCGATCTCAATTCGTCTGCCGTCTCCATATTTGATTGCGTTTTCAATCAGATTTTGAAAACATTCCGCAAGGCGGTTCGGATCGCAGGAAAGAATGCAGTCATCATATTTGCGAATCAAAAACTCTGTTCCCGACACGGAAAGCTGGGGAGCATATCTTGCGTATATTTTCGTGATGATAGCACTGAGAAACTCCTCGCCGGGCGTGACCTCAAAGCTCATAAAGTCCTCGCTTACCGCCTTTGAGAGTTCGCTGACAAAGCGCTCTATCTCATCCGCGCGGGTATTGATGTTCTCGGCTGCGGCACGCTGTTTTTCCTCGTTCTTGTATAATCCCTTGGCAAGCGCCTTTGCATTCAGCTTGATAGCCGACAAAGGTGTTTTTATGTCATGGGAAAGGGAGAGCAGCAGGAGTTTTTTATCCTTTTGCATCGTAATCTCTTTTTTGCGGCTGTTTTCGATGCTCTCACGCAAGAGGTTCACTCCCCATGTGAATTCGCCGAAAAAACGGCTTTTTTCTTCGTTTATCGGCACGGCAAGATTGCCCTTTGCAAGCTCCTTAGGAACATCACTCAGCCTGTTGAAAGGTACGATGATATGTCTGCGGATATAATACAAAAGACCTGTCAGCAGCAGGAACAGCGCACCCAATACGCAGTTTACCGCAGCAATGTCATATTGTCCGTTCCCCACAGTATATTCAACGCGATAAAGCGTTTCGCCCGCTTCTATGATAAGATAATGCTCATCGGAACGGTAGATGTCATCACCCGTAAACACGCCTGTAATGTGGGGGTATTTTTCAATGTCATAGCTGCCTGTCTGTGCTATCTCACCCGCAAGCCGCCTGGCTTCCACACGATAAATACCTTCACTATTATCTTTTGATCCCATGAGAAATATGTTCAATGCCGCCGCCAGTAAAAGAAATACGGCCATCACCGCGATACACAGATTTTTGTAAGCTTTCATACAAACTTATACCCCACGCCCCAGATCGTAAGCAAACGCTTTGCATTCTTAGGGTCATCACCGAGTTTTTGGCGAATGCGGTTGATATGAACATGTAGCGTTTGCAGCTCCGAATCGCTGTCGCTGCCCCAGACAGTACCAAACAGGTACGATTTTTTCAGGGCTTTGCCTTGATTTTCAATCAAAAGCGCCAGCAAATCAAACTCCTTTGCGGGCAGCTCCACGGGCTTTCCGTCAATGACCGCCGTTTTATCTGCAAGGTTGAGCGTCACACCATCCGCCGATAATAGATCATGCTGATACCGCCGTTTGAATATACCCTTAATTTTAGCGATCAGAACATCTATATCATAGGGCTTTTCAATATAATCATCCGCGCCGAGGTCATAGCCGTTCAGCTTATCTTCCCTGCCCGTCCTTGAACTGACAATCAATATAGGAGTATCCGTCTTTTCCCGGAGTTTTGAACATATCGCAAAGCCGTTCATATCGGGAAGATTGATGTCAAGCACCACAAGCCTTGCGCCATATCGTTCAAAAAGATGTACGGCACGTTCTCCGCTGTCCACGCTCGATACGACATATCCTTCCTCGCGCAGAAAGTCGGTCAGCAAGTCCGCCAGTTCCTTATCGTCCTCCACAATCAGAATATCGGTCATAAAATCACCACCTGCAAGTATTGTTTCAAGTATCACCAGCCCTGTTCCATAAGCCAGTGATTCAGTTCTCTTTCACGATCACGGAACTCTTTGTCACCGCCGCCAAAATGTCCCATCTCTTTTTCGCCGACGATACCGCCGTCCACAATGTAAAGCACCCTGCTGCACTTGGCGGCAACCTTTGAATCGTGGGTCACGCACATGATCGTCGTACCGTCACGGTTGAGGGAGAGCAGCTCGTTCATGACCTCGTCAGAGCTTGCACGGTTCAATGCGCCTGTGGGCTCATCGGCGAAGATCATCCTGGGATTGTTTATCATGCTGCGGCAGATGCAGGCTCTCTGAAGCTGTCCGCCGGACACCTCGTTGATGTCGTTGCCGCCCACCTCATCGATGCCGAGCCTGCGCATAAGCGCTCTGCCGCGCTCATCGGTCTGCCTGCGGCTCGACCTGTTCTTTTTTGATTGTACCGCGGGGAGGATTATGTTGTCCAGAACGGTGAGGTTTTTCAGCATATACATCTGCTGAAAGATAAATCCCATTTCATCAAGACGCACATCGGCAAGCTCTCTTTCTCCCATTGCGGTGATATTTTTTCCGCAGAACAAAACCTCCCCCGATGTGATGCCGTCCATACCGGACACGGTGTAAAGCAGGGTGGATTTGCCTGAACCGGAGGGTCCCATAACTGCTGTCATTTCGCCCTCGGAAACGGTGAAATTTACATTTTTCAGAACATTGTTCTGACGCTTGTTTACTAAATAGGTTTTGCAGAGATTTTTTACTTCTAAAATATTCATAATAAGCTCCTTTCTTACTCGATACTTGCCGTATCGGAGGATTTGATCTTTTTGGTGTAAAGTGAAGTCAAAAATGCGCTGACGGCTGTGGCGGTAAGAACGATAACGGGGAATACTGCGTATATCTCCACAGGGTTCTGCGTATATTCTACGCCCATTTCAAGCCCCATCGTCCTGAAAATAGGGTCGAAGCAAAGCTTTGTAATGGGCATACCCAAAAGCTCCGCAAGAAGTACAGCCGTCGCCACCGCAATGATAAATCTTAACGTGTACTGTCCGTATATTTGGGCGTTCCTGATGCCTATGGCTTTCATGAGAGCGATCTCCGCCTGCTCCTTTGCGATAAAGGAACGCGCCATAAGCACGGTTATAAGCGCGGCTAAAATTACCGTAAGGACGGCGGACATTTTTTTAACCGCATCTATGGCATCGCCTACTCCGGTGTTGTCCTTTACGGTTTCGCCCGCTGTTTTAGCGCTTGAAAGCTTAGGATAAAGCTCCTCGATTTTTTCAATTCTGCTTAATACTTCCTTATCGTCGGGGTCGTCGGTAAATTTTATCAGTGTACCGGGGGAGCCGCTTGCTGCGATATAGTTTATATCGCAGTCGGTATGAACCCTTACGGATATACCCTGGTTGACCATTGCCTGATACAGAGCGGTTATGATGAACTCCGCCGTTTCGCCCGTCGGGTAGGACAAGGTAACGGTATCACCTATTTCCGCACCCAGCTTTTTTGCCAAAAGTGTGGTCATTGCAATTTCGTCGCTGTTTTGGGGAGGAGTACCCTCTAAATATTCGTACATATCCATTGTTGTTCCCGTGCCCTGAAGTATAGCTGTCTTGCTTTCCTGTTCGCCGTATCTTATCATCGTATAAATATAATATTCTGTCATACATTCCGCAGGCATACCGTTTTCCGCAAGGGTCTGCTCCATATCATCAAGATATTTTTTAACCTTTTCCTGTCCGTCCACGGTCATAAATTTCACAGCTTCGTCGCCGATGTCCACAACGGCGTGGCAGTCCGCATTCCCGAAATATTTCAGCAGCTTTCCGCTTTTAAGAGATGCCGTGACATTGGAAAGCATTATCAGCAGCGACATACACAGAAAAAACGTAAAGGCAATGACAGCGTAGCGTTTGGGACTGCTAACAATATCGTTTGCGGCAAGGAAAGCCGTCGCGCCAAGCCGCGATTTTCCAAGGCTCATAACGCCTTTTTTGCGGAAGCGTTCCCCTGTCTGCCCGTTCCGTACAGCGTCGATAGGGGACATTTTGCTCACCCTGCCCGTACAACTGAGACAGAACAGAAGAATCACAGCCGCTGTCAGAACCGCGCAGGCAATGTTTACAAATCCGTTATTGCTGCTGTCTATTATAATAGACTCCGAGGAATAACTTATAAGCATTTTCCCGAATGGGTAGCTGAGTATCAAACCGAGTGCTGCGCCGACTACGGAAATGGCGAAGTATTTTGTAAGGTACAGTCCCCGAATTTTTATGTTCCGTATGCCTATTGCTTTCATAACGCCTATCTCGCGGAATTCTTCAGAGATGGTAAAGGCTATGGTAAACCGCAGTACCGCAAAGGATATGATGATAAGAATAAGGCTCACCGCAAGGATAAGACCCATGATTATCATGTTAAAAATATAGGCTTGACTCAGTGTATCCGTGCCACTCGCAAAGGTAAAGCTGTCGGATACATCCGCTATCTGGGACAGGGTCTTGTCAAGGTCGGCGGTGTGTATGTATAAGAATTTCCCGCCGTACATATTTTTCATCGTTTCGTCGGACATATATTCGTCAAATTCCTCGCCGTTCATGATAAACCTTTTAATGCCCATCAATTCCGTGCCGCAGACAGCGTCCTTGAAACTGCCCGCAAAGGTAAATTCGCGGCTTACGCCCTCTATTTCGACAGTAATTTTGTCGCCTGCCTTAAGTCCCATGCTTTCCTCTATGAAACGGGCAGCGTAAATTTCCCCTTTCGGTACGCTTTTAAGAATACTTTCGTCGTCCAGAAAATAATTCATCCCCATATCGCTGTCGCTCTGTAATACAAATATCTGATTGGCGCTGGAATCGTTAAGCGGTTCGCCGGCCCGCGTAATATTGGACTGGGACATACGGACGAACTCTTCGATACAAAACTCGTCTATCGCGGAGGCGTTTTCAAGTGTCCCGCAAATGTCCTTGTCCGAGGATTTGTTTTCGCTCATCGCCCAGTAATCGGGTACGTCCGCCATTTCAAAATAGCTGTCCAGCGCAGTCGTCACGGTGATGATGTTGCTTACGCCAGAGGACATGAACATTGACGCGAGTATAATAAATACCAGCAGTATCACGTTCATTGCCCTTTTGCGTTTAAGGTCTTTTTTCAGTATTCTCCAGAACATAGTGTATTCCTCTTTTCTTGAATTTGATTTTTCTATATTCTGAGTTATAACATATAAATTCTTAACAAGTCTTTAACTTTTGTCGAAATACAATAACGTATAAAGCAGTTACCAAAATAAAATAAGCAGAGTAGTTTAAATTGTCGAATTTTCACTTTCTGTTTTCCTCCCGTTTTCTTTTATCTGCCGGCTTTTCTGCATCCTTTGGTATCAGCCACAAGCGGCTGAATTTTGCCACGCCAGGTATACGGTTTTCCTCACATAGCTTTTGCACCGGTCTTTTTGAAATGCCCCATTTTTTTCGCTGCTTCCGGGGCAGAAATATACTCTAACATCTCATTCACCCTTTCATTCAATTCTATCAGTATAATTATATGCGTCCAGCCGAATAAATACAAGATTCTTTTTGTATATAACAAAAATCAAACAAACATCATGGAAATGTGCATAACTGGTTATTCCGTCATGGATAACTCCATAAAACAGTCAGTTATATGACATTTCCACAATGTTTATTACGCCGGAATCCCCATCATTCTATCTTTCTTATTCAAAAGCAGCATTAAGAAAAGCCTGCATTGCACAGAGCCTTTCTAATCTTTGTTTAATCGCTAACTAGCATCTGATTTCTGAACGAAACCGATATTACAGACATATTCCTGCTGCTTTGGCAAAATCGGCTTTTCTCCCAATAAGTTCCGACTGTTTTTCTTCCGGCAGGCTGTCAAATACTTCCTCATAATGGATTTCTTCCAGTTTCATTTCCTTTGCTATCAGATACAGCTTTGTATTAAGCCATTCCTCCCACAAAGCATCAAACAATTCCTCACTGTCGGTATATGCTTCATCTTCAGCAAAACCGCTTGACAGCTCATAGTATTTCAGCATGACAAAGCCATACCTATCTGCATCAAGCACCATGATCTCTGACACCTCGTACAGTTCCCCAAACGCATCAGCCACCTTCCTGCATTTTTCCCATTCTTCCGCTGTGATATAAATCCGTTTTTCCATAGTGTTCTACCTCTTTCCTTATAAAATTTTACCATATTTATTTTATAAGAATCACCCGCACACCAGTGATAGGAGTACTTTCTTTTTGAACTAATATATAATACACTGTTTCCAAACAGCATTTTGTGTATGTGGGGGACCGTATGGCAAAAAAAGATACCAAACTTGAAAACTTATCAAAAACAGTTCATATGCTCATAGAGGAGATCCGCCTCTCGGAAACAGAAGGGCTGGACCGCATTTTCATGGATGTTTATTCACAGCAGGCTGGTATGATGACGGATAGCAGACAGCAGGGCAAAGTGAAGCATGCCTTCAGGGACATTCTGGGCATAATCTTCTTTGGTGTGCTTGCCGGAAATGATGAATGGGAGGATATCTATGATTTTGCGATGGATGAAAGAGAAACTTTAAGAAACTATCTGGACTTAAAGAACGCAATTCCATCCCATGATACGATGCAGAGGGTCTTTGCCATCATCCGGCCAGATGAACTGCAGGGAATACTCAAAGAGATCCTGATTCAGATGATAGAAATGGCCGGATAGCACCTTGACCAGTATCTGTATCAAAATGAAGAACTAGATTGTTATGTACATGACGTCATTGCAGCAGACGGAAAGGAAACCCGGCATACCGCGAAGAAACACGCAAAAACCCCGGAAGACTTGTGTAACCTGAACGAATTTAATGTAATGTCCACAGAATGGGGTGTCTGTCTGTCCAGCACGAGAATTGGCGAGAAAACCAATGAAATTCCCCAAATGCAGGCAGTGATGAAAGGACTTGACTGCCGCAAATGCATCGTTACTGCAGACGCCATGAATGCCCTGAAAGAAACCGCACGGGTTATTGTGCAGGAAGCACACGGAGATTATTGTCTTGCACTCAAAGGGAACCAGAAACAGGCTTATGAAGAAATTCGGAATTATTTTGCCTGTAAGGATCTGCTGGAAAACATATGTCAGAAAGCAGGACAATACCAAATTGAAACAGAAGAATCCACCTATGCCATAACCATAAGGGAATATTTCATCACGGATGAGATCCAATGGTTTGAAGACCACAGCAAATGGGAAAAACTCCAATCCATCGAGTATGAGAGAAAGACGATAACCAGTAAGGAAACAGGAGAGTCCCATATAGAAGAACGGTATTATCTGTGCAGTATCAAGCCAATTGCTGAGTAATTTGCAATCGTGGTTGGCAGGCACTGGAACATAGAAAACAGCCTGCACTGGACACTGAATGTTGTATTCAGAGAAAATAGCCTGGGTTCCAAAGAAAAGAAAGCAGTCCATAACATGGGGCTAATAAGACGGTTTGTCATGTTTATTATTAAGCTGATGAAAACGTATTATGGACGAAGCATGAGAAGAGTCCGAAAAACGATTGGGAGAAAACCCGAAACAGAACTTCCGCTTATTCTTGCTGTCCTGAGAGTATTATATACCAATGATTTATTAGATTCCATTGACGAACTGGCCAAATAATGGGATGTTAATTAGAGAGTTTCTGTTCATGCGTTTATTCTGAGGTACTCACGTTCTTTTATAGACGTTTGTTTATTTTTGTGCTAGGATATATATGAGTACTTGCGTTAATCTATTTAGAGAATGGTAGAAAAATGATGTATACATCTGAAATTGTAATTTTTCTGATGGTATAGATTGCAAGTATTTCTTACCATTTTTAAAATTGGTGACTAAAAATCTGATTATAGGAATTGTAGGAAAATAAG
>DEPD01000116.1:0-173 GCA_002358575.1 Lachnospiraceae bacterium UBA3401
TTTTTCTACAGTTCCTAAATTTATTGGAGGTATCTTTTGACAGTCTGGCTTCTTAAAATGTTTAGCATTGCCCTAATATTCACACTCATTACAGAACTGACAACAGCACTTTTCCTCGGAATCCGTTGCCATAAAGTTTTGCTGTTGATATTGTTGGTCAATGTACTTACAAA
>DEPD01000116.1:507-738 GCA_002358575.1 Lachnospiraceae bacterium UBA3401
CCGCCCGCCGTGCTACTGCATTGGCTATGTAGTTTTTATCTGCCCCATATTACAGACATTGCACTTCAACTTGGAATAGAGCTTCTTGTAATCTTTACAGAAGCACTCATTTATTCTAGTTTTTCTGTGAAAAAAGACTGGAAGATTACACACCCAATATTATTTTCTGTAATTGCAAATATATGTTCGTGGAGCGTTGGATTTTTTATTTTCTAAGTAATTTATTATATT
>DEPD01000116.1:1107-9093 GCA_002358575.1 Lachnospiraceae bacterium UBA3401
AACCGCAGCCGCAAAGCGGCATATTTTCTTGGAGGTATCAAAATGAAAAAATGCTTATCTATACTGAGTACACTAATCTGCTGTATGCTGTTTGTCTTTCCTGTACATGCAGATATTATTTGGGAACCTGACGATTATTTCTATAATCAGCACGCCTCAGACTGCACCTATGTCAATCGTATGTTCACTGCAAATGGTCCCGACGGCGTTGTTATTGTCTATAAAAATCCTGAATCTCCACAGATTATCACCCAGTTGGACAATGGCTTCCAAACCCATATTTCCTATACCTACACAGACTCAGATGACATTGTTTGGGGAATTTATGAAGGCTCTGACAAAACTGGCTGGCTACCAATGGATTATATGCAAGTGGTCTATGATAGTATTTCGTTTCGCGAAGAGCACGCTGCCGAAATTGTCAGCGAAAGTGGCGAGCTGAAAAGTCAATATCAAAATAAAGAAATATATCTATGGAAATACCCTGGCTCTGAGGAATTTAACATAATCAAGACTGAAGATTTTCTGCCATCTTATAGCAGTGTATATCTTGATGAGGAAAACAGATGCTGGGCAAATATCAATTACTATTTTGGATACAGAGATATCTGGGTTTGTATTGACCAACCCACAGCCGATTTTACTACTCTTTTTCCTGCTGGTGCTCCACCAAAGGAAACTGCACAGACAACGGCAGACACCTCCACCGCCAAACGTATTGCACCAAAACAAAATATGACAGTAATTCTGTTAACCGTTATCTTAGTACTTGCCGTCGTACTTATCACTGCGGGACTTTTGCTAAAACTAAAACGAAAAAATTGAATTAGGAGACTCTATTATGTTAATTCTTGGACTACACAAAACGACTCTATTAGATTATCCAGGACATGTTGCAGCTACTCTTTTTACAGGTGGCTGCAATTTCCGTTGTCCCTACTGTCACAACAAAGATATTGTGCAAATTGCGGAATCGCTTGTCCCCCTTTCCGAGACAGAACTTTTTTCCTTCTTAGAAAAACGGCATGGTATTCTTACAGGTGTGTGTATTACAGGCGGAGAACCCACTCTGCACTCTGATTTGCCCGATTTGATTCAACGTATCAAGAGATTAGGTTATCTAGTAAAGCTTGACACAAATGGAACAAATCCTCATATGCTAGAATCACTAATTTGCACCAATCTAATAGATTACTGCGCTATGGATATTAAGAATGCTCCTGAAAAATATGATGTTACTGTTGGCGCTGCATCAAATAGTTCTTTTTTGGATTTATCTGCAATCAATAAATCTATCCAATTGCTAATTCAGCAACCGACTATTACATATGAATTTCGCACCACAATTGTGCAGGAACTTCACACCGAAGCCGACTTACAGGCGATCTGCCAATGGATTGCTGGCGCACAAGCTTATTTTCTTCAATCTTATCAGGATAGTGCAGGCGTATTGCAGAAAGGATTTCATGCGCACTCTGCGAAAATTTTGCAATCCTATGTGACACTTTGCCGCCAATATATTCCCAATACTACATTGCGCGGTGTATAGGTGGTCAAAAAAACTGACCGCTCATATAATAGATGCACAAAGCCGCATAAGGAATTATGCCGATACAATTTAGATTTCCACACGCTTCATATAGTACCCAAAACAGCCCCTATATACCTTCTTATCCGCATCCTGCTGCATCCGTGCCTCGCCATTCTCAAATCCCTCAAATCCAAACATTTGTGCGATACGTTGTTCACGCTCATAATAAACCCCTGGCACACCAAGATAATACTGAATTTCATTCTGCGTATAGCGAAACAGTAACAACTGTCTGTAATTATAGTATGCGTGCAGAACAAACGAATTTGCTGCCAGCTCATGATATTTAGCTGCCAGTATCACAGCATCTCTAGGCCGTATCAAGATACTTTGTGCCTCTGGACAAATATGGATTTCTGGGTACAATTTTAATAATTGCTGCCACTTGTCCTCGTGAATTTCCTCATAGAAATCTTGACAATACGCTTTCTGCTCTAAATTGGTCGCCTTATTTTCCGACACAAGAACAGAACTATTGTTATATGAAACATTGCTATCCTTATCCTTTGGAACAATAACTGGCTGTTCTCGAAGCACACAGACACCCTTGTGCGTTCCATACATTGGTATCTCAATCCGAATACAGTGCGCAAAATCTGCCTTGTCATTCCATTGAAATTTCATCATGCCATATCCGCTCTTGATTGGAATATCTCCCATTAATATTTTTTCGTCATATATATTTGCAGCGTACACCCTACAACTATTACCGCATTGCTGCGGCACCCCTCTCAATCCCACATGAAATCCATCCTCCTCCACTCGCAGGAACCCAATATTGCGTTCCTTTTTTCCATTGTTTATATAATCAATATAAAAAAACTGCATATGAAAGCTCCTTCCCATTCCGTTCCTGCCTATTCTAATGTATGTCCATCCTCTTTGTTTTATGCTTTCAGAAACAGAAGTCGCAAGGGTCTGTGCAATCGAGTAGGGAAGTCCCATCTTTCCTACTCGCCGCGCGACCCGTGCGCCGCCTTAGCGGCATATTTCTTCTGCATCGGCGTGTGCATAAAAATAAAGCACCCTCAATTGAGAATGCTTTATCTCCTACAATTTATTCCAAAGAATCAATATATTTCATATAATTTACAACCATCAGCGCAATTTTGAAGGTCAGCGCATCATCAAACTTTCTGATATCAAGCCCCGTGGACTGATGCAGTTTCTCTATTCGATACACAAGTGTATTTCTGTGCACATAAAGCTGTCTGGACGTCTCAGAGACATTCAAGTTATTGTCAAAAAATTTCTGCACAGTCGTCAAAATCTCATCATCTAAATCATCTGGAATATTGTCGCCAAAAATCTCTTTCATAAAGATGCGACAGAGGTTAATTGGCAACTGATAGATTAGACGCCCTATTCCAAGTGTATTGTAAGCGCTAATTGCCTTTTCCATATAGAATATCATTCCAACATCACGCGCCATCTTCGCTTCCTTATAGGACTTTGAAACCTCCTTCAACTCAGAAACAATAGTTCCATACGATACTTTTGTAATCAGCATCGCCTCTGAATTGAGCATGTCCACAATTACTTGAGCCGTTTGTTCCACCTCGCCATAAGATTCCAGAGAACTAACTTCCTTGATTAGAATAATATTTTTCTGTTCTACAGCAGTCAGATAACATCCAGGCTGACCATCAAAAATATTCTTTAACATTTCCATAGAAATGTTATCCTTATCATTCTGTGGCTCAATTAAATATACCACACGCGGCACTTCTGGAATGATATGGAGTTTCTTAGCGCGATTATAAATATCAACCAGCAGCAGATTGTCCAGCAGCAGATTTTGAAAGAAATTATTTTTGTCAAAGTGCTCCTTATATGCAATCACCAGATTCTGAATCTGACTTACTGCCACTTTTCCGATCATATATGCGTCGGCGCCGGAGCCTTTTACAATCAGCACATAGAGCACATCCCCGTCCTCGAGAATTTTCAGCATATGAAATCCACCTACAATCTGGCTGTCAGCCGGTGATGTGACAAAATTTTTCACCAGATCTTGTGATATATTTCTGCTGTCAAATGTTGCCGCCACCGTGATTCCTTCCATATCAATCACACACAGATCAATCTTGGTGATGGCTTTTAACTCGTCGATGCTTGTCTGAATTATTTGATTTGAAATCATATGTGAACCTCCCGAAAAATCTTATTGAATAATGAAACCCATGTGAATTGCTTCACATGGGTAACTTTTATCAGATAGGACTACGCAAACTAATTTGTGATAATCTTCTCTGTCTCTTTGTCAAATACGTGAATCTTCTCGATATCAATTGCAAACTTAACCTTATCGCCTGGTCTAGCTGTTGTTCTGGGATCAACTCTTGCAGTGATTGGGAACTCTGCCAGGTCTGCATATAAGAATACTTCTGCACCAAGGAGCTCGTATACACGGATTGTTGTCTCAAAAGTGCTCTCAGACTTTGCTTCTATCATCATCTGTGAATCATAGATATCTTCTGGTCTGATACCAAATGTAACTGTCTTTCCGCTGTAGCCACCCTCAATCAACTTCTTTGATTTTGCAGGAGGAAGAGGAATAGAAAGTCCTGCTACCTTCAGGCTTGCTGTATCACCCTTTACATCCACCTTCGCATCAATAAAGTTCATCTGCGGTGATCCCATGAATCCTGCAACGAACAAATTCTGTGGCTTCTCATACAGATTCTGCGGTGTATCTACCTGCTGAACAACGCCGTCCTTCATAACAACGATACGTGTACCAAGAGTCATAGCCTCTGTCTGGTCATGTGTAACGTAGATAATGGTTGTGCCGAGTCTCTGATGTAACTTAGCAATCTCAATACGCATCTGTACACGAAGTTTTGCATCCAAGTTGGAGAGAGGCTCATCCATCAAGAACACTTTAGGATTACGCACGATTGCACGTCCCATAGCAACACGCTGTCTCTGACCACCTGACAATGCTTTTGGCTTTCTGTCAAGAAGTGCTGTCAAGTCAAGGATTTTTGCTGCTTCCTTAACCATTTTATCAATTTCATTTTTAGGAACTTTTCTTAATTTCAGACCAAATGCCATATTGTCATATACTGACATATGTGGGTACAGAGCGTAGTTCTGGAATACCATCGCGATATCTCTATCCTTAGGCTCAACATCATTCACAACTCTGTCACCAATCTTTAACTCGCCGGAAGAAATGTCTTCAAGACCTGCAATCATACGAAGTGTAGTTGACTTTCCACAACCTGAAGGTCCAACGAAAATGATAAACTCTTTGTCAGCGATCTCAAGATTGAAATTCTTAACTGCCTCGAATCCATTTGAATATACTTTACAAACGTTTTTTAATGATAAACTTGCCATATTAAAATGCCTCCCGAAAAAATGATTATTTTGTTTCGTTGAAAGTATCGTGCTACCCATACATTCTTTCAACAAGTTATTTTTTTGCATGGTTTAAGTATAAAATAAAATCACATAAATTGCTATGCCATAAATAAACAAAGATTTTTTAACGCTTATGTTACAATTGCTTATCAGTTCTGTTACAATCCAAGTTTTCCCACATGCAGTGAGCAATTTGTCCAATTTTTTTATATAATTCTATACAAATTGTACAATCCCATTTTGCCTTTTTTATGCTATTCCTCCAAATTGCTATTATTTTCCGGCACTTCGACGAACTTTCCATCTTGATATTGTTTTGCAGGGCTTGGACTTTGTTCAACAATTCCCTGTTGTTCCCGTTCCATGCGGTCACTTTCAGCAAATATGCCACTGTCTTGATTGGAGGACTTACTGCTGATATCAACCAGCGCTTCCTCATATCGCTTGAACACGCGCAGCAGCAAAAAAGACTTCAGATAAATCACCAGCCCAAACGCCAACAGTATCATAATTGGCAAACTCTGAGGTATAAAGTAGAGCACTACCACGGGAACCGCATAGATGACAATCAACAAAAATGCTGTTGGGAGGTGTGAGAGTGCCATCAAAAATGCATTTTTAATTGTATTTTTGACCGGATTGATAAACCGTGCCTGAAGCGGAAATAGGAACATCACTCCCAACAGAATCACAAAAGTCACTGCAATCATAGCAATCCGAATCCACTGCGCAAATTCAATGCCAGAATATAAAATAATGCGGAAATCCACTGTCAAAATCCCCAGAACTACAACAAGGAGCAACCATATTATCGTCCCCTGTTTAAAATTGTCCTTAAATGCCTTCCAAAATCCCCTCACAATATAAGTCTCTTCATTTTTTACCATCTTGAATCCCATATAATATGCAGCAGAAAAAGCGGCTCCAATCGTAAAGAATGGGATACTAAAAATCAAAAACAACACATTTAGTATCATGATATCCGCAACCTTATTTAGAAAATTCATCAATGGGCTGTCTAACTTAAACATTTTTTCAATAATCTCCTCTCAGTCTCAAACAAGGCTAGTATATACCTGCTTGTAGTTGCGCAGAAGCTTTTGATGCGTAACAAGCGCCAAATCCGCTTTCTCTTTCGCCTTATCCATAATCTCGTCATAGTGTTTCAGAAATGTATCTGCCACAATCGCCTCATATTTCCCAGAAATAATGCCATTGTTGAGATCGTTGACAATCTCCTCCTTGGTATGCGCTGTTCTGTAAGGTTTTGGCTCCATGGAGTTCACCACCTGCTCTGAAATCTGCAAAATCGCTTCCTTTTGTCCCATTCCACTCGCCTTCAATCCCCGAGGATATCCATTTCCATCAAACCGCTCATGGTGTGCTGCCGCAACTTTAATAATCTCCTTTGACAGCTTCTTTTCAAGCGTCTTTTCCATAATTTCAACATGAGTCTTAATCAGATTTTTCTCCTCGTCAGTAAAGGCACGCGGAACATTCAGCAACTCTAAAGGAATCGCAAGCATACCAATATCATGCAGAAGCGCCGCATAGTATACTTCGTTTTTGTCCAGCTCACTCAATTTTAACTTTCTGCCAAGCTCACGGCAGACATAGACAGTTGCTATCGTCTCTGACACCGCCTGCTCATCCTTCAATCCAGTACAGTACATGAGCATTTTTAGATACTTTTCCTTCTCATCATCGGACAAAAGTACATAGTCAAGACTTTCACTGTATGCTTCCCGATAGGTGTGATCGGTCAACTTTGTGAAAATATCATACTGTTCCACTGCCTCATCCAGCAGGGAACATACCTCCGGATCATACTTTGTTCCCGCATACTTATGAATCATTTTACAATCAAATTTTTCTCCGAAAGAACGATGCCACACATCAACACTTTCCGCAACCTTCAAAACTTCCAATTCAAAACGATAGCGATAATCCATATCCTTTGTTTTGCTGTAATCCGTATGGTGATAGAGCACCATCTTGGACTGCTCATCCAGCGGTGAGAGATACTTTAGGAAAAGATAACCATACACAGAATGCGGTAATGGATTTTTTGCCTCAAAGGTCAACTGCTTGCGCACGTCATCTGTCTTGTATGCCCCGATGTCATGCAAAAGTGCCAGTACCATAAAATCCGCAATCTCATATTTTTCATAAGTCCCATAGGTTTCCAACATCTTGGCCATAATATAGCTCACCCGCATACAGTGATGCGCCATCGGTTTGTTCATCAACCTCAGCGTCTCGTAAATCAAATCTACCATATTTCTGCTTGTTATATATTCTACTGCCATTTTTTTCCACCCCTTGCTTTTTCATTTAGAAACTATTCATAATGTATGATTTTTTAACAATTTCTGACTGTTTCATAAATTAACCTTCTCTGCATTGGCGTATACCGAATGCCATCCTTCGCCTGCTCTGTATTGGTATCTACAAATCCCATGCGATGATAAAAACCAGTCGCATATGGTGCTGCATTGACTGTAATATAATTATGCCCCTCCTCCGTCAGAACATAGCGGCTCACATACTCAATCAATCCCCTGCCAATTCCCATTTTGTGATATCTCCGATCTACAAAAAGCAATGATATATGTGTCTCGTCCCGCAGACTGATCATCCCGACCATTTGATTGTTGTCATATGCTCCAAAAAGCTGATATACCCCCATAACAAACATTCTGTAGAGCACTGTATCTGTGATAAAATCCTGAAAGCTCTCGATGCCCTGCGGCGTGTAATCACACGCTTCAAACTGCATAAAAGTCCGCCATGCGAGTGCCATAGCATCATCCCATTCACTGCGGTATGCCGACCTTAAGGCAATTCTTACTGGCTTGATAATGCCTCTGCCAAGTCTCCGCCTAACCTCCAATTTTCCAATCACCTTCTCACTTATATAAAATTATTTTTCTATATGTAATTCGTACAACAACTCGCAAAAAATCTAACACTCATTGTAATAGTATAACTTATCAGAAGCTGCTCTTTGCTTCTGATAAAAGGCG
>DEPD01000061.1:0-2278 GCA_002358575.1 Lachnospiraceae bacterium UBA3401
TTGATTTTTCTGTTTTTTTTCATTTTACACATACCTCCTGTTTTATAATTTTTGCCAAACACATCAAGAATGCACATAATATGATAGCGCCTGACATATAACCAATATACAGAATATCAGCTTTCAGATAAACTAAGACAGCAATTATCACTATTTCTATTACAACAATCAACCTTGCCGCTTTCTTAGACTCCTGCAATTCGCTTTTATTCATATCCATATTGGGGTGGTTTATTGTTCCCATTACATAGATTAAAATCATTGCAAGAAACAGCATTCCATACATGACAGCCGGAGTTCCACAAAGCATAGGTATAGCCTGTATAAGCGCAATATATGTTATGACTGTACCTAAATAGCACTGCCAGAACTTATTCGCATGAAAACCTCCTGTCCGTTTCCTTAAAGAAATAAAGAATACCCAAAAACAAATGGTATGTGGAAATTTTTCAAAGAATAACCCTAAAAGCAAAATAGTACCAACTGTTACAATATTTTCAACCATAGTTATTAAAGCGTATTCGTAATATTCACAGCTTGATTTGCTTATTATCTTCTCCATCTCCATCTGATTGACGAGCTTTAATGCCATCTTTTCTATCATAAACATGCCTCCTTAATTATTCAGTATGAATTATATATGTGAAAAATCAAGTCCCTTTGCAGAAAATGGACATTTTATTGCAGAAAACGGCACTAAATAATTTTGTTCCAATCATATTAATTTTTCACTCATGCAGGGATAATAATTGAAAAATAAAATTCTTTATTCTTATCCTCAATGACATATGATCCACCATACTTCTCAATGATTTTTATCACATTCTTGATCCCTACGCCATGTTCATCTTCGCTTGATATTTTCGTAGACTTTATCTCGCCATTTTCATAAACAATATCATAATTAAATGTGTTTTTAACCGCAATGATTATCATATCATTCTCTTTAACAAACTTAAACTTAATTACCTTTTTATCCCCGCATGTCTCACATGCTTCTATGGCATTGTTCAAAAGGTTAGCAAGTATTGTAACCACATCTTCGTCTATGATTTTCAACTCAGAAAGATCATTTACCCTGAGTACAAAGACAATTCCCTTTGCATCTGACTCATGGTACTTTGTATTGAGTATGGCATTTACTATTACATTATTGGTGTTAATGGCATCCGGTTCATTATTCAAAGAACCATAAATCTTTTTTACATATTCCTCCAATTTGGAATACTGCTTTTTATCCAGTAAGGATTCTATACATGAAATCTGGTTTTTGTATTCGTGTGTCTTTCTTTTCTGATTATCAAAGTTTTCAGAGATAGACCTATACATTTCCAACTGGTTTTTCGCCTGAATCTGAAAAACCCTGTTTTCATGCATCTCGAGTTCCCTTTCCATAATATCGTTAATCAGATAGAATACAAGAATATTCATACCCACCATTCCAAACGCAATTACAGCAAACAAATTTGCCTGTTCTACTGTCTGTACATATTCAAAAACAGATAGCATTACCGAAATCACAGCTATGGTAAAAATAGGGAAAAACAGAAACCTTAACCATTCTGTATCTAACATCTTTTCCATTGATTTTTTTGCAAACCGCTTCCTTATTACAAGAATGAGGAAAAACAGTATCACTTTTACAAGCAGATACGCCAATACAGAAGCGATTGCATGTTGCTGCTCTGACATTTTCATGTCTAAGGATAACCAACTCATAATCAAGAAAGCCAGAGAATCCATTGCAAGCAGCAGCGCATCAAATAAAATAGCTAACACAAAAGATTTTTTCATACTGATTTTAACATGCCAAAGCATAAATACTGAAAAATTTAAAATAACCGCAATCTGTCTTATTAAAAAATGTTTTGAAAAAACATATACTAGAATATATGTACTACTAAGAAGCAATATAAACTGAATTACATTAATCCACCCTTTATATCTTACTTTTCCAAAGGTTTCATAAAAAATCTTGCAACACATTATTTCAATAAATACCAATAATACACTCTGCATTAGCTCAAACATTTACACTTCTCCTAGACACGCTATAAACTTTTTCTTGACTTCCGTATATCTTGCCTTTGGTATGGACAATTCAACCCCGTTTGTCAATATCACTTTATACCGGGCAACATTCTTAATGCATTTTACATTTACAAGATAGCTCTGGTGTGTCCTAATAAAACCATTTTCCGAAAGCATATCGTCCATCACATTTAATATTTCATACATGGTATAGACTGTTTCATCATCCTCCATAACATGAAACTCA
>DEPD01000061.1:2709-3052 GCA_002358575.1 Lachnospiraceae bacterium UBA3401
ATTCATCTTATCAATAATGGCATCCATGCATTCATTGATATTGCTCTGAAAATTGGCATTACCCTTTAACAAATATCGTACAACATCGAATCGGTATCCTTCCAGTGAATAATCCACATATGCAGTCACGAACACTATGAATACTTCCCGGCTTACTTTTCTAATCATCTCAGCCGTCTTAATGCCATCAATTTTCTCCATATTTATGTCTAAAAACACGACCGTGTAGCGCGCTACCCCAACACCTAATTCTATCAGTGCCTCCCCGGAGCTATATGTATCTATTTCAAAAATAAGATCTTTTTCCATCATGTAGCCGGAAATCAGTTCTTTTAGTTCTTCT
>DEPD01000144.1 GCA_002358575.1 Lachnospiraceae bacterium UBA3401
ACACCCGCATCATGCACTTGCTGCATGGTGTCGGAGCCAGTGCCAAAATGCCTGCTTTGTGGCATTTTGTGCGCATCAATTGTTGCAATTCACACCAAATCATCATAAATCAATACGAAATCTGGCATGAGGATGAATTGTAACTACATGGCTGAACTATTACGAAAAAATTAAAATATTGGTTGACAAATGGTTAATAGCATAGTAAAATATATCTTGTTCACAGGAGTGGTGAACAAGATATAAAATGCGATAGTGGCGTAGTTGGTAACGCGCGACCTTGCCAAGGTCGAGACCGCGGGTTCGAGCCCCGTCTATCGCTTGGCTGGAATCCCTTGATATACAAGGGATTTTTTTAATTCTTTTTTTCATTAAAGAACTCGTTATAATCGCAATGAAATATTTGTGTGAGTGCAATTAACAAATTAACAGATGGATTATTATAACCATTTTCTATTTTAGAAAATGTTCCTGTAGTTATTAAAATACCTTGCAATTGTAGTTTCGCTATTATATCTACCGCTTTTAAATTCTGTTCTTTTCGTAATCTTCTAATATTGGAGCCAATTAGAGGATATTGGGATTGATTTATACGTTCTATTTTATCATATTTCTTTTTTGCCATAGTATCACCTCTAGTAATAGTTTTATCCAAAATAGAAGAAAAAAGTTTCCAAAATGGAAGATTTGATATATAATCATATTGATGAACCAATAAATTTAAAATTAAGAGGATGAAATTAATGAGTGAATTTTTTGATTTAATTTATGATGTGGCATTGAACAGCAGAAATGAGATTCTTACAAATGATGAAGAGTACAAAGAACTAATGGTAAGGATAAATAAACTTAGTGATGAATATAAACAATTAGATTTGACACAAGAACAAAGGCAAGTTATTGATCAAATGATACAAGTTGAAGATATGTTAAATGAAAAAGAAATGCAAGCTATCTATAAAAAAGGAATACTTAATTGTGCAGAAATTTTGAAAGATTTGAAATTGTTAAAGTGATTTTAAATAGGGGAGCGTTTTCCCCTATTTAATTTTTAAATAAAGCTTTTTTAGTTATTTTATATATTCTGTCAATAGTAGAAACGTATTTCGTACTCCGTCTATGTGGCTTCGCTCATAACCATGAGAAGCATATACACCGGCGCCAATCAGACCATGTTTGACATCATATCCGGCTGTGAGTGCGACATCTGCATCAGACCCATAATGTGGATAGACATCAACTGCAAAATCGAGATTTTGGCGCTTGGCTGCAGCAATGAGATTGGAAACGACTTCATAATTGTATGGTCCACGACTGTCTTTTGCACAGATAGACACTTGATGTTCGGTGCAGGAAAGACCATTTCCAACACAGCCCATATCGACAGACAGCACTTCTGAGACATCTGCTGGGATAGAAGCAGCTCCACCGTGTCCCACTTCCTCATAGACTGTAATGTGATGATATAATTTTCTGGACGGAGAGACATTTTCTTCCTTAATATATTTGGCTAGTCCAAGAAGAATACCAACACTGAGTTTATCGTCTAAAAAACGGCTTTTGATATATCCTGTGTCTGTAATTGTAGTGCGTGGGTCGAAACATACAATGTCACCAGGCAGTATGCCAAGAGAAAGAGTGTCTTCCTTCGTTCTGACATTTTCGTCAAGCACAACTTCCATCACATCAAAGGAGCGGGAAGTCTCGTCAAATTTGGCGTTCACATGTATGGATGCGTCGCATAATTGAAATGTTCCTGTGTAAGATTTGCCTTCTCTTGTATAAATCCGGCAGTTTTCAGCCTCAGCATTGTTGGCGTTCATACCGCCAATGGGAGAGAGCATAAGACAGCCATTTGGATTGATTGCGCATATCATGGCGCCGAGCGTATCAATATGTGCTTCCATTACAAGGGCATTTTCTTGGTGCGCATTGGAATCAATTTCGCATAGCACACCGCCTTTTATCGTCTGTGTGGGAGCGTATCCGAGCGCAGCATATTCCTCCATTACATAGTCTGCTGCCCTTTTGGTAAAACCAGACGGACTATCAACTGCCAGTATTTTTTTTGTAATATCGAGTATATATTCCAGATATTTTTGTGTATTGATTTGTTTTTGCATTGCGATTATCCTTTCCTCATTAAAAAGTTGTTTTTAATACCCCATTTAGGCAGAAATTGGAGTTGAATGATGCAAGACAGGTGGTTCACGATTCTAATTTTTGACCGAGGGGATACTAAGGAACTGTTAATAAAAACGCATCTATTTGACCTTTCTAGTTGTTCCTTTGGCTTTATCAGAAAATCTTGACGCAGCCCACTACGCCTGTGATTTTCTGCTTTGCATATAAATATTTATACTGCGCCAAATTAACAAGTTATTTCTTAATAGCTCCTAATTAAATATACCATGATAAATGTATAAATTACAATTCCTATGTGGTATAATTTGATGAAAATAGTAACCAGTAACGTTACAGTTCACTTGTCGTTACAATTCACACCCACGCCAGATTTCGTATTGATTTATGATGATTTGGTGTAAATTGCAACAATTGATGCACATAAAATGCCACAAGGCAGGCATTTTGGCGCTGGCTCCGACACCATG
>DEPD01000185.1:0-4726 GCA_002358575.1 Lachnospiraceae bacterium UBA3401
ACTTGTTTCGCAATTGCCTATCAACCTATTATCTATTTTTCAATACAATAAATCATTTGTATTTTATTTAATTAGTACTATAATGCAAACAACTTATGCACCATACAATAGGTCAAGGTCCGCCAATATTTTATTGGTATAGGATATCATCAATTCTGCCTCTTTCTCTATTAAACCATATTTTTTATATTTTAACACGAAATTTGGTGTACCTTTTGCAGAAAATTCCAGAATGCCCTTATACTTTGCCATCAACTTTGGCAGACGTTCAACATGCACTGGCGCATAAGGCTCCATAAAAAATGTAATCCGTCCCATTTTTCCCTTAATCTCTGTCACATAACGCTGGTGTGCCATAACGCGAATTAGCGAAATTTGTATTAGATTCTCAACAGATTTTGGCACCGTCCCAAAACGATCTTTTAGCTCCTTTCTCATATCATCGCACTCTGACTCGTTCTCAAGACTTGCAATGCGCTTGTAAATCTCAAGCTTTTGAACCTCATTGACAATATACTCTGATGGAATAAATGCATCGACATCCATATCGACATACGTGTCAAAATCATCTTCTATTTTTTTCATGCCCTTTAGAGTCTTAACTGCCTCATTAAGCATCTTGCAGTACAAATCATAACCGACCGCTGCCATATGCCCATGCTGCCGTTCCCCTAGCAGATTCCCTGCACCTCGTATCTCGAGGTCTTTCATAGCAATCTTAAAACCACTTCCTAAATCCGTAAACTCACGGATTGCCTGCAATCGCTTCTCAGCAATCTCCTTGAGCATTTTGTCCTTTTTGTACATTAGAAAGGCGTAGGAAGTGCGGTTGGAACGTCCCACACGCCCTCGCAACTGATAGAGCTGCGCCAGTCCCATTGCATCCGAATCATGGATAATCATTGTGTTAACATTTGAAATATCCAACCCTGTCTCTATAATGGTGGTCGCCACCAGCACATCAATCTCTCCATTGATAAACTGAAACATAATCTTCTCAAGTTGATGCTCCTTCATCTGGCCATGCGCAAACGCCACATTTGCCTCTGGAACAAGGCGCGCAACATAACTGGTAATCTCCTCAATATTGTTGACACGATTGTATACATAGTACACTTGACCTTGCCTGGACAGCTCACGCACAATTGCCTCGCGCACCATCTCCTCATTGTACTCCATAACATATGTCTGTATAGGCTGTCTTTCCCCAGGCGCTTCCTCCAGCACACTCATGTCCCGGATTCCCACCAGACTCATGTGCAGTGTCCTTGGAATTGGGGTTGCAGTCAGTGTCAGCACATCCACATCATCTTTAATTTGCTTGATTTTCTCTTTATGACGCACGCCAAAACGCTGTTCTTCGTCAATTACAAGAAGCCCTAAATCCTTATAAACTACATCTGTAGACAGAAGTCTGTGTGTGCCAATCACAATGTCCACCAGTCCTTTTTTCAAGCCCTCAATTGTTTTCTTAATCTCCCCCGCAGTCCGAAAACGCGACATCATCTCCACACGCACCGGAAAATCCTTCATGCGCTGCAAGAAAGTATTATAGTGCTGCTGTGCCAAAATTGTTGTCGGAACAAGATACGCAACTTGTTTTCCATCTTGCACTGCCTTAAATGCAGCGCGAATGGCAATCTCCGTCTTACCATAACCCACATCACCGCAGATAAGACGATCCATAATATGCGGACTCTCCATATCATTTTTGGTCGCCTCAATAGCAAGAAGCTGGTCGCCTGTCTCCTCAAAAGGAAACATTTCCTCAAACTCCTGCTGCCATACAGTATCCTTGCTAAAGATAAAACCCTTCTTTTGCTGGCGGATTGCATAGAGCTCCACCAAATCCTTTGCGACCTCATTGACAGCCGCTTTGACTCGCGATTTGGTCTTTGTCCACTCCTGTGTGCCAAGCTTGTTTAATTTTGGCTTTTTTGCTGCGTCGGAAGAAGCATATTTTTGAATCGCATCCAATCCCGTTGCAAGCACATAGAGATTACCGCCGTCACGATACCCGATCTTAATATAATCCTTTACAACTTTGTCTACTTCAACTTTCTCGATTCCCTTATAAACGCCGAGTCCATGACTTTCATGCACAACGTAATCTCCCACCTTTAAGTCCGAGAAATTTTGAATTTTCTGTCCCTCATAGGTCTTTTTCTTCTTTTTGCGCTGCTGCTTTCCAAAAATATCAGTCTCTGAGATAACAACAAATTTTAACAGTGGATACTCAAACCCTTTTCGGACGCAGCCATGATAAGTCATAATCTCCCCTGGCTGCAGCACCCTGTCAGAATCCTCAGAATAAAAAGCTGTCAATCCCTCATCCATCAAATCTGATGCAAGGCGTTTCGCGCGCGTCGCAGACGCAGACAGCAAGAGTACTCTATACCCTTGCTTCTTAAAATTGTTTAAGTCCTTCACCAATTCTGTAAAACTATTATTATAGGAAGAAATCGTTCTCGCACTGACTGCAGAACGCCGCAAAAATCGAATCCCAAAATTCTTGAACTCCATTGTAGAAAGCGCAAGAATACGCATCTCCTCCAGCTTTGCCAGAATCTCCTGCACAGAGGAGAGCACTTTCATCTGCTTTGGCAAAATGTATCCCTTTTGCACACGGTTTGTCATGCTCTCACGAAATTCAAGTTCCACAGCCCTCGCATGTTCCTCAATACGCAATGGCTCATCAAGATAGACACAACACCGCCGATTTTGAAACAAATCAAGAAACGACATGGTATCCTCATAAAAATAATTGATATAGCTATCCAGATTTACCAAACTTTGAAATTGTGTCGCCTGCTCCTTTAAATCTGCAACTATCGTCTCAAGCCGATGCGCCTCTTCTGGCATCGTCTGTTCTCGAAAATGCTTTGCCTGTGCCTTACAGTCTTTCTCAATCTTGCGAAATCCCTCGTCCAACACAGACTGCGGCAGTATTAACTCTGCCGCTGGATAAACTGACACTTGTGTCATATTTTCCTCGATAGAGCGCTGACTCAACACATCAAAGGTACGCATTGACTCCACCGTATCTCCCCATAGCTCAATGCGAACAGGGTTTTCCGATGTCAAATCAAAAATATCGACAATACCACCACGAATCGAAAACTGTCCTGGCGCTTCCACCTGATAATTTTTCTCATATCCCATTGCCACAAGTTTTCGCGCAAGCGCCTGCTCCTCAATCACGCTATCCCTATCGATGCAGATAATATTGTCCTCAATTACTGACAAGGGCAGTTGATGTGCCATCAGAGCAGCAAACGTTGTGACAATCACAACAGGCTTTCCCTCCAAAATCCTGCGCTGCACCCCAATACGTTCCTTTGCAAGCTGGTTGCCATGCACATCTGCCTGGTAAAATATCAAGTCCTTTGCCGGATAAAAATAGGAACCGCGACAATATAGACGGCAGTCCTCAAGAAGTTCCCGCGCCTTGATATCGCTGTAAGTCACAATCAATTTTACATCATAGTCCTTATCCATGCCAAATATCATATGAAGCTTCTGAGAATCCACACAACCACTGATGCTTACCTTACCGCCTTTTTTATCCAGCGTCTTTCTAATCTCCTCGTACTCGCCAAGCTCTCTGAGCGGTACCAATAATGTGTTCATATCTACTCACCTTTTGACTTTTTATTATATTCATTCATTGCTGCGTCAACCTTGTCCTCCAACATAAGGTTAACCGCTCCATCCACTTTTTCAAAGCTCTCTCTCATCACTTCCAGCTCTTCTTTGCTAAAACGTCCTAACACATAATCTGCCAAGTCATATTCTTTTGGTTTCTCCCCCACACCAATCTTAATGCGCAGAAACGTGTCGTCGCCCAAATGCGCAATAATGTTTTTTATGCCATTATGACCGCCTGCACTGCCTTTTTTGCGAATACGCAACTGCCCTACATCAAGACTAATATCATCATAAATCACAATTAACTCACTTGTTGGGTCCACCTTGTAATAATCCACCACAGCACGGATTGCCTCACCACTCAAGTTCATATAAGTAAGCGGCTTCACCAGCACAACCCTGGTATCTCCTATAATGCCCTTTCCAACCAGTGCCTTGTGCTTACAATCCATGACATGGATATTGTATTTGTCTGCTAATGCATCGATTGCCATAAAACCAATATTATGGCGCGTATTTTCGTACTCCTTTGTAGGGTTTCCAAGCCCCGCTATAATCACCATCTTCATTCTCCGTTCCTGTATCTTGATTTCTCTTGGTGTCTCTGTCTTATTGTTCCTTAATCTGTAAAATTTAAATCTGTTTTTTAACCACTGCATATTCATCACCATTTTTATAGTAAGGACAATTTTTGTAATGCTCCTGCACCACGCGAATCATATCATCCTCATCTCTATTATCCTCACAGCAAATAAAATTTGCTACGAGGATTGCGCCAGCCGCAGCCGCAAGGCGGCTATTTCCTCATGCGGCTGTGTGCATTATTTTATACTGAGCGGTCAGTCTTTTGACCGCCAATATAACCTCATAGTAATAACACGCATCTTCCTCGTCATATACATTATATGCACAAGTATCACAATTTGAACTTCCCATTTTCTACCACACCTTATTTTTTAATAATGTTACTGTTCACGCCGATTTCGGCACAATATTAGTTGTAATTCACACCCACGCCAGATTTCGTATTCATTTATGATGATTTGGTGCAAATTGCAACAATTGATGCACACAAAAT
>DEPD01000185.1:5072-17181 GCA_002358575.1 Lachnospiraceae bacterium UBA3401
ACAAGGCAGGCATTTTGGCGCACCATTTTCACTACGTTAGCGAACGAGTGAATTGTAACTTAATAATTACTTTGCCATGTGCTGATTTTCCCTACTCGCTGCGCGACCCGTACGCCGCCTTAGCGGCATATTTCCTTTCCGCATCTGTGTGCACAAAAAAGTGGAGAAAACTGTCTGAAAGTATTTTCTCCACTCTCACTTTGTCTCAAATATTTCTACTGCCTTCTTTGTTCCGCTGCCCACTTCGCCTCCTGCAAGCACGCGACATACTTGTCCGCTTCCTCCACAGCCTCTTTTCCCTCCACAGAGTTTAAATTAACAATATGTTCTTCCATCAGTGTATACATTTTAACTTTCTTCCCATCAATGTAAAAGACAAAGCGTATTCCAAACATTGGCGAAGCAACCGTTTTTATCTGATCGATACGGGAAGCATTAAAAATCTGAATCTGAAATGGATTATATGTTGATATGTAACCAATTACCCCGCTGTCCACATCAATATAAAGTCTGCTGTGTAACACATCATCTTCAAAAGATTCCCGAAAATGATAAGGTAATGCATCAACCCCCTTTGCTGTATGTCTAACAAAAGAAGAAAGTATCATTCCATTGCCAAGTATCATAACAAATGCAAAAACTACAAAAATTAACAGCACTACCGCAAGTGTCAAAAAGGAACTTATCCGAAATGCTCCTCCTAAGAGTTCTTTGAATAACGAAATTAAAAATGGCAGCAACACTGCCCCAATGATAAAAGGCAAAAAAAGTTTTCCACATCTTTTAAATTTTTCTGTTTCCTGATACACTTTTTACCTCCAACATTTGTATCTAAAAACAATCTATTTCAAATCGAGTAGGGAAGTCTCATCTTCCCTACTCGCCGCGTAACCCGTGCGCCGCCTTAGCGGCATATTTCCTCTGCACGGGTCTGTACATAAAAATAGCATACCATACATATGGTCTACTTTCAACCCGAACATAGAAAAAAGCTAAGGTGTGCATAAAAAACCATCCGCTGCGAACGGATGGCTTTTCTACCCACATTTTATTGATAATATCCTAAGAAGCTGATTCCTCATCTGGCTCTAAGAGCGCTTTCTCATAACTTTCAAGAATCGTTTTCTGGATTGTGTCTCTTGTGTTTGAATTGATTGGATGGGCAATATCTCTGTACTCTCCATCAGCAGACTTCTTGCTTGGCATTGCAATAAAAAGTCCTTTCTCACCCTCGATTACCTTGATGTCATGAACTACAAATTCATCGTCAAGTGTAATCGAAACTACTGCTTTCATTTTTCCCTCTTTTGTGATTTTACGAACGCGAACATCTGTTATTCTCATTCTTTTGTCCCCCTTTTGCAAGTCGTTGATTCATTTTAAAGAACATACCTTTCGTTTTTCTCCACCACAACCTTGATGCCTGTCTCACCGACATGATGCGAGTTTGCTCGAATTGTATCGCGGCTTTCTACAATACAGTTTTCAATGTGGGTGTTATCGCCAAGATACACATCGTTTAGAATGATGGAGTTTTTAATAGTGCAGTTGTTGCCGACGAAAACCTCCTTGAACAAAACGGAATTCTCAACAGTTCCATTGATAATACAACCACTCGATATCAGGCTATTCCTGACATGCGCCCCCGGGTTATACTTCGCTGGCGGCAAATCGTCAACTTTAGAATATACGTCTGGATACTGTTTGAAGAAATAATCGCGAATCTCTTTCTTGAGGAAATCCATGTTTGTGCCATAGTAATCCTCGACTGTTGCGATATTTCTCCAGTAGGATTCGATTTTGTACCCGTATACTCTCTTTACATCTTTATAGCGTATTAGGATATCCTGCACAAGATCGTGCCTTCCTTCCTCAGCGCTCTTCTCTATCAGTTCGATGAGCTGTCTGCGTCGAATCACATAGATGCCGCAGGACACAGTTTTTGATTTTGCCACCATAGGCTTCTCCTCGAACTCTTCTATCCGGCCGTCATCATTCATTCTGATAACGCCATATCGGTCCACGTCCGCATTGTCTGGCATTTCCTTCACAACCACTGTGATATCTGCCTTTTTTGCGATGTGGTACTCTAAAACTTTATTGAAATCCATCTTGTAGACACAATCGCCTGTCGCAATGACTACATATGGTTCATGACTTCTCTTTAAAAATAAAAGATTTTGATATATGCTGTCCGCAGTCCCCTGATACCAGTTGCTGTTATCTGGTGTGACGGTTGGCGTAAAAGTATACAGCCCTCCCTGCTTTCGTCCAAAATCCCACCACTTAGAAGAACTTAAATGCTCATGAAGGCTTCTGGAATTATACTGTGTGATCACCGCAACCTTCTGGATGTGTGAGTTGGACATATTACTCAAAACAAAATCAATGCTTCGATAGCTGCCTGCGATTGGCATTGCAGAAATCGCTCTTTTGTGCGACAGCTCTCCCATTTTTCTGCTGTTTCCACCTGCTAATACAATACCTAATGCTCTCATATCACTCACCCACCTTTATCAATGTCTTACCGCTGTCCAACACGCCATTTGGGTAATCTGAAGCTGTGGTTTCCCCAAAGACAACGGCATTCTTGCCAATCTTGACATTGGCGGGAACGATGGATTTCTCGCCGACCGTAACCAGTCCGCTATTGTAGATATCAGGTCTTGTGTCGTTCTCTTTCTCCGCAAGTGTTCCGAGCTGTGTGCAGCTACCCACCCGCGAATACTCATCTATAATTGCTTTCTCAATCGTACATCGATCCCCAATCTGTGCCTGGTTCATAATGATAGAGTTGCGCACAACAGTCCCCTCACCGATAATGACTCCACATCCGATCACAGAATTGTAGACTTGTCCATATATTTCCGAACCTTCACCGATAATGCTTCGCTCTACAACGCTGTCCGGCGCAAGATACTGCGGCGGCAAAATCTCACTCTTTGTGTAAATCTTCCAATATTCTTCATAGAGATTGAACTCCGGTACAATGTCTATTAGCTCCATATTCGCTTCCCAGTAAGAATTCAGCGTCCCGACATCTTTCCAGTATCCGTTAAACTCATACGAGTACATCGGACACCCCTTCTCATAGCAGTATGGAATGACATGTTTTCCGAAATCAAGCGCCGGCTGGTCTGCTTTTGCAATCAGTGCTTCCTTTAGTACTTTCCAGTTGAATATGTAAATTCCCATGGAAGCCAGATTACTTCTGGGGTTCTCAGGTTTTTCTTCAAAGTCTATAATCTTTTTATTTTCATCTGTAATCACAATGCCGAACCGTTTTGCCTCCTCAATCGGAACAGGCATAGATGCAATCGTCACTTCCGAACCGCTCTCCTTGTGGAAGTCCAGCATCACTTCATAATCCATCTTGTAGATATGATCCCCTGAAAGAATCAGCACATAATCTGGATTGAAATTTTCCATATATTCAAGATTTTGGAAAATAGCATTGGCAGTCCCTGTGTACCACTCACTCTCACTGCTCTTTTCAAAGGGCGGTAACACTGTCACGCCACCGACATTGCGGTCCAAATCCCATGGAATACCAATGCCGATGTGTGTGTTCAGCTTCAATGGCTGATACTGTGTAAGCACCCCGACTGTGTCGATACCGGAATTAATACAGTTGCTGAGCGGGAAATCAATAATGCGGTACTTTCCGCCAAAAGCAACAGCCGGTTTTGCCATTTTCGATGTCAGGACACCCAGTCTTGAACCCTGTCCACCTGCTAAAAGCATGGCAATCATTTCTTTTTTAATCATGTTGTCACCCCTACTTACATAATACTGGGTTTCAGACCCTAACATATTATAGCATACATTTTCGTTAAAGGGAACAACTTTAGCATCATTCCTGTTAGATTTCTATACATTTTTTTAGTATACATAACTTATATCGGTTAGAAATTAAAAAGCTTAACCTCGTAAATATAAAATATTTAATAAAATTTTTATTTTTGCTTAATCTAATAAATACTATTTGATTTGTTAATTTCATAGAATTATGATAGATTTCTATTTTTTTATGGAAATGTCACCCTGCGGGGTGTATGATAGATAGTGTATATCATCTTATTTTTATGAAAGGAAAACAACAAAATGTACCAGATAAATTTTAACAGTCCCATTCATGTGCACTTTATTGGAATTGGAGGAATCAGCATGTCTGGACTTGCCCAAATTTTGATCAAGGCAGGCTTCACGGTGACTGGATCTGATCAAAAAAAGTCCCCTCTCACACAGCACCTTGCCTCAATGGGCGCAAAAATCAACTATCCGCAAATGGCAAGCAATATCAATGACAACATTGATCTGGTTGTGTACACCGCTGCGATTGCACAGGACAATCCAGAGTTTTGTGCTGCCTTAGAAAAAAATATTCCACTTATGACACGGGCCGATTTACTTGGCCAGATTATGAAAAATTATAAGACTCCTATCGCAGTCAGCGGCACGCACGGAAAAACTACCACCACATCTATGATTTCCGAGGTGCTTTTGGCTGCTGACACGGACCCTACTCTTTCTATCGGCGGTATCCTAAAATCCATCGGCGGCAATATTCGTGTCGGAAAGTCCGATTATTTTGTCACAGAAGCATGTGAGTACACCAATTCCTTTTTGAGCTTCTTCCCCCACATTAGCATTATTCTCAATATTGAAGAAGATCATCTGGACTTCTTTCGGGATATTGATGACATACGTCACTCTTTCCGAAAGTTCTCCGAAATCTTGCCGGAGGACGGCTGTCTTATTATCAACCAAAATATTGACCACATAGAGCAGTTTATCGAGGGGCTTCCTTGCAAAATCATTACCTTTGGCACAGATGCCACAGCAGATTACAGTTATACAAACGCCACATTTGACGCATTTGGATGCGCTTCCTACACGCTTGTCAAAAAAGGTCAAAACTGCAGCACAGTAAAACTTGGCGTTGTCGGGGAACACAATATTCTCAATTCTCTTTCTGTCATTGCTCTGACAGATTTGCTTGGCATTGACTTCACTGTTGTGCGTGATGCGCTCGCTTCCTTCTCGGGCACTGAAAGACGATTTGAACGCAAAGGAGAAGTCGCTGGCGTTCAGATTCTTGATGACTACGCCCATCACCCAACCGAGATCACCGCCACATTAAAAGCGGCTGCCAATTATCCACACCAGACTTTGTGGTGTGTCTTTCAGCCACATACTTACACGCGCACAAAAGCATTTTTAAAAGAATTTGCACAGGCGCTTTCCCTTGCGGACAAAGTGGTGTTGACCGACATATACGCTGCACGCGAAAAAAATACGGTTGGTATCAGTTCTATGGACCTTTTGCACGAGCTGGAAAAACTTGGAAAAGAATGTTATTATTTCCAAAGTTTTGATGACATTGAAAATTTTTTATTAAAAAATTGTATCAACGGCGATTTGTTGATAACTATGGGCGCCGGAGATGTTGTAAAAATCGGTGAAAATCTTCTTGGAATCTAGTTATCCACAATATCCACATTTTTTTGTGTCTAAACCGACAAAAAGAGTGTGGATATTTTTGATTTTCATCCACATTGACTCTAAATAAAATCCATATGTTATTTTTGTGATACATCAAGGGGTTACCGCTTTTTATCTGTCAGCTATCCACAATATCCACAATATCCACACTTGTTTGAAATACCGGATTCACAAGGGTTGGCGCAGGGTGTGGGGCTTGCTTTTTTGGATAAGTGTGCTACAATACACTTACCTTACAGATTCTGGTCCGCTCAACACCGGAACAATACTAAGGAATTTAGAACAGGACAGGTGACAAATATGAATCGTGTCAATATTTATCGAGCTGCCACAAATGAGCAGACTGGCATCTCCAACCTTTTTATTGATGAATATATGGCGGACGCCAATGATGCACAACTCAAAATCTATCTTTTTCTAATCCGCATGATGAATGCCAATCTTCCAACAAGTGTGACAGACATTGCGGACAAGTTTAACTATACAGAGAAAGATGTGCTTAGGTCATTGATGTATTGGGAGTCCAAACAGCTTCTAGCACTTGACTTCGATGCGACTCACAACCTATCTGGTATTAGGGTGCTTTCCCTTGAAAATGCATATGAGGTGCCCAGATCGGCTCCTCGTATCACACCAGTCCTGTCCTTTATTAAACCAGTCTCCATGCAGACGAGCACGACTGCTCAAACCGGAATCACACAGATGGCTGCAAATCATATTGTCTCAGCCATTAACAGTCAGCCCGCAAATGGAAAAATTACGAAACCGGAATACACACTTGACGAACTCACACACTTTAAGGATAATGAAGATATCGAACAGCTCTTGCTTGTCACAGAACAGTATATTGCAAGGCCACTGACGCGCAGCGATATGGAAACCATTCTCTTTTTGTATGACAGTCTTGGATTTTCCACCGATCTGATCGACTATCTGGTACAACACTGTGTTGAGCGTGGCAAGAAAGATTTTCGGTATATTGAAAAAGTGGCTCTCGCGTGGCACGAACAGGGTATTTCCTTGCCAAGCGATGCACAGAATGCATCCCGCAAATATGAAAAAGTAGTCTATACAATTATGAAATCCCTTGGGAAAAATACAAATCCTGCGCCCAAGGAACTTGAATACATAAATAAGTGGACAAAAGATTATGGATTTATGCTCGATGTAATACAGGAAGCTTGCGACAAAACTGTTATGACCACCGACAACCACCGCTTTGCATATGCAGATGGTATTCTCACCAAATGGTATCAGGCAGGGGTCCATTGCAAGACAGATATTCCAGTAGCTGATGCATCCTACAAACGCTCAACCACGGAAAAGACACTCCAGACCGACAATATTGTTTCCAGAAACAAATTTAACAGCTTTGCCCAGAACTCGTATGACTTTGACCAATTAGAGCAAAATATTCTAAGTAATTAGACTCTATACCATTGTGAGTGCCTGGGTAGCCCAAAAGAGAATGAGGTAAAATACAAATGTCATTGACAAATAGCCAGTACGATGCAATTATGCGCTCCTACGAGGAAAAACAGCGCATCGCTAGACATCGGCTTGAACGCAATACAGAGATTGTCTATCAGAAAATTCCTGCTTACGAAACACTAGACAGACAGGTCGCCGCCATCTCAATTGAACAGGGAAAAAAATTGCTTGGCGGAGAGACCGACGCACTGCCCAAATTAAAACAGCGCCTAAGAGAATTGTCTGCCCAAAAAGTTTCCCTGCTGCGCGAAAATGGTTTTTCCGAAAACTATCTGTCGCCAGTCTACGAGTGTGACAAGTGTCAAGATACTGGATATATTGCAAACAAAAAATGTAGCTGCTTTCGTGCGGCAGAAATTGACCTCATCTATGAACAATGTCACATTAAAACGCTGCTGGAAACCGAGAACTTCAGTTCTCTTTCCTATGACTATTATGCGGGAGAAGACCTTGAAAAATTTACGAAAGCTGTACAAATATGCCAAAATTTTGTGAAAAGCTTCAATAAGGACTACCGAAACTTGTTTTTTTATGGTACAGTAGGAACGGGTAAATCATTTCTGTCTTGTTGTATTGCAAAGGAACTAATCGATATGGGAAACTTCGTCATCTATTTCAGCGCGTCCCAACTCTTTGATATTTTGTCAAAAAGTACTTTTGACAGGGACAGTATGGAGGCAACCTCGGGCATTTCTGAGGACATCTGTGACTGTGATCTGCTGATTATTGATGATCTGGGCACGGAACTCACCAACGCCTTTGTCTCTTCCCAACTCTTTTCCTGCCTAAACAACAGGCATCTGCGCAAAAAGGCAACTATCATCACAACAAATCTATCGCTTGGGGAACTGCGGGACCGCTATTCTGACAGGATCTTTTCACGCATCACAAGCAATTTTGATATATGCAAGCTGACAGGCCGGGACATCCGGATGCAGAAGAAAACAGCATCTGCTAACAAATGAAAACAGATATCTCTATATATAGAAAGCGAGGGTTTTTTCAATGCCAGTTCGTGAGGAAAAAAGAAATCTCAACTCAATACCTGTAGGTTCATTAGGCATCATCCCTTTGAGCGGCTGTAAAGAGCTCGGCGACAAGGTTGACAGATACCTTGTCAAATGGAGAGCAGAGCGCGAGAGCGAACATAAGGATTCACTTGCATTTGCAGGCTACCAACGCGACTCTTATATCATACAGACCCGTGTTCCACGCTTTGGCACTGGTGAGGCGAAGGGCGAAATCTTAGAGTCTGTACGTGGTGACGACATCTATCTGTTAGTCGATGTCACAAACTACTCTCTGACGTATTCCCTTTGTGGACAGGAGAATCATATGTCCCCTGATGACCATTTTCAGGATTTGAAACGAATTATCGCAGCTATCGGCGGCAAGTCACGCCGCATCACTGTGATTATGCCCTACTTGTATGAAAGCCGCCAACATAAGAGAAATTCAAGAGAATCCCTCGACTGTGCACTGGCACTTCAGGAAATGGTAAATATGGGCGTGGATAACATTATCACTTTTGATGCACATGATCCGCGCGTGCAGAATGCAATTCCCTTACATGGCTTTGAAACGGTATCACCCACTTATCAATTTATCAAGGGACTGTTAAACAATGTCTCTGATCTAACCATTGACGCAGATCACATGATGCTCGTAAGCCCTGATGAAGGTGGCATGGGACGTGCAATCTACATGGCAAACGTAATGGGACTAGATATGGGTATGTTTTATAAACGGCGCGATTATACTAGGGTCGTGAATGGCCGCAACCCAATTGTAGCGCATGAGTTTCTTGGCAGCAGCGTGGAAGGCAAAGATATTATTATTGTAGATGATATGATCTCTTCTGGAGAGAGCATGATCGAAGTTGCCACATACTTAAAAAAGCGCAAGGCAAGACGCATTTTCGCCGCAGCTACGTTTGGTCTCTTTACTGCAGGTCTGGACAAGTTTGACGAGGCATATGAACAGGGACTAATTTACAGAGTCCTCACGACAAACCTAATCTATCAAAAGCCAGAACTGCTTGAAAAAGAGTGGTATATTAGCTGTGACATGAGCAAATATATTGCCTATATTATCGACACATTAAACCACGACTCTTCTATCAGCGATTTGTTGAATCCCAACGACAGGATTCACAGCTATATTAGCCGCTATAAAAATGGAGAGATATAAATAAAATGGAGTAGGGAAAATTTCAATTCCCTACTCCATTTATTATTTATTTTATTCCTCATATCCGTTAGGATTGTTAGACTGCCATCTCCAACTGTCCGCACACATCTCCTTAATACCAAACTGTGCAGTCCAACCAAGTTCTTCTTTTGCCTTTGACGCATCTGCATAGCAAGTTGCAATGTCACCCGCACGTCTCGGCTTAATCTCATATGGAATCTTTACGCCTGTTGCCTCCTCAAAGTTCTTTACAATATCAAGTACGCTGTAGCCAGTTCCTGTTCCAAGATTATAGATGCACAAGCCAGCATTTTCCTCAATCTTCTTCAGCGCTTTCACATGGCCAATCGCAAGGTCTACAACATGAATGTAATCTCTAACGCCTGTTCCATCATGCGTGTCGTAATCATTTCCGAATACCCCAAGTTTCTCAAGTTTTCCTACTGCAACCTGCGTGATATATGGCATTAAATTATTGGGGATTCCATTTGGATTTTCACCCATTGTACCGCTCTGATGCGCACCGATTGGATTAAAATAACGCAGCAGAATTACATTCCACTCTGGATCTGCTTTCTGCATATCCGACAGAATCTGCTCCAACATGGACTTTGTCCAACCATAAGGATTTGTGCACTGCCCTTTTGGACACGCCTCTGTAATTGGTATAAATGCAGGGTCTCCGTATACAGTTGCTGATGAAGAAAAGATAATATTCTTGCAGCCATGCTTTCTCATCACATCCACAAGTGTCAACGTACCTGCAATATTATTGTTATAATATTCCCACGGTTTTGCAACAGACTCTCCCACTGCTTTTAACCCTGCGAAATGAATACAGGAATCAATCTCCTCCTGGTCAAAAATCATTTCCAGTGCATCCCTGTCCAAAATATCTGCCTTATAAAATGTAACTGGTCTTCCTGTAATTTTCTCCACACGTTGTAGGGATTTTACACTTGCATTTGACAAGTTATCCACTACTACTACATCATAACCTGCATTCTGAAGTTCTACCACCGTATGGCTGCCAATAAATCCAGCGCCACCTGTAACTAAAATTGCCATATTTGCCTACCTCCATTTTACTTTTTCTATCCGCACTTATTTCTTGTCATCTTTTATCATATCCCTTTTTCCTTGGGAAAACAATAGCATAATTATAATTTTTTAAGCCAAAAACGACCACAATATTACGGAATATCTCATACGCGAAATTATTACCAATTTTATCATTTCTATTTATTTTTTATATAATATATGGATTTACAATGGAATTTTCTCATCTATTTTTGTGGATATTGTGTATAAATATGTGGATATTTTATACTAGCGGTTAAAAGACTGACCAAGTTATCCACAACTTGCTTGTCAATCGCTTGTCCTGCTTGTTCTAACCACTTTATCTATATAAGAAATGAAACAACGAGCAAATATATACTGACGGTCAAAAAGACTGATCGCCAGTATAAGATGATGCACACAGCCGCATAAGGAAATATACCGCTTTGTAGCTGCGGCTGGTGCAATACTCACGGCAAATTCTATTTACCGTGAGTATAACTATATCCTAATCAATATGAAATCCTGCAAGTTTCATAGATTCATCAAAGGTCATGCTATAAGTAACACACAGTGCAGAATACGACACCTCCACCTGAACCACAGCATATTTCTTGCCATTTTGACTTGCCTCTGAAATTTCCATGTCCTCAAACTTTAATAGTGTACCAAAATCTTTTTCCCGCTCTGTTTTTGTATATCGCAGCATCTCCGCGCTCAGAATTACCTTCATATCCTCATTCATATATGCATTGACTGCTTCAAAATCATCATTGCTGTAAAGCCGAATAATCTCCATCGCCTGTTCTTTTACCTGCGCTTCCTGAAATACGGTGCTCTCACGGATATCCCCCCACCGCGGAAGATTTCGATATAAGAATCCAAGTAAAAGGAGGCTAATCAACAGAACAATCCCCCAAATTAACATTGCTTTCTCGCGCTTTGCCGCCTTCCATTCTGCCTTGTCAAAACGATCATTATATTGGTTGGCATAATCCCAAGGAATCCCCATGCGCTTCAAAACTGCATCCACTGTTTCACCTTTTGCCACCGCATCGTTTATCTCTGACAAAAGCTGTCTCTTAATCTCTTTTTTCTTTGCCATGCGGCACTTTAGCAGCTTTCCCACTTCCTCCACATACTTTTTTGCGGTCATGTACTTCTTCCTCCTGACAGAAAACAGTCTGTACCAGTATATCAAACAGCATACGCTGTTTGATATACTGGTACTCTTTGTATCATTGCAATTTTACTCTTTTGTGTGACAGACATCAAGCAATTTTTAGAAAACATATTTATCGAATTACGCCGCATCCAATCTTCTCACCGGCATCTCCCGACGGCTGGGATTTAAAATCGTCTGGCATTTTATGAATAATAACACTTCTTCCCATTATCTCTGGTATTGTGAAACGCTTATCATAAAAAGAAAGCCATGCATATCCTTGATTTCCCATAAGAGGAAGCATATCCCCCGCATGGTCTGGATGCGCTTCCTTTGTGGGATTGTAGTGCTCTCCTGTCTTATCAAAGGGCATTGTGCAATCTCCTTTTTCATGGATGTGCATTGCGTAAAAATCTGACGAGAATTGTGTGGAAATATTGGGAAGCCCAAAGACTTCCGCCTCGATTAACACACCTGCATAGGGTGTTTCATAAAATTTTATAATACCACTCAACTGTGGATTCTGCGCATTTCCTCGAATCCATGCCATTGCTCCGGGTCTTTTGTTTCTAAGGGTATCTGTAAAAATCATTCCAGGAGTCATATCTGCCATAATGATATTCAGTCTCCAATTTGCTTTTCTTTATCATATGTGTGCAATTATATGATGGTTCCTTGTTACTTTTCACACCCGCA